>CAITQH010000164.1 GCA_903894475.1 uncultured beta proteobacterium | reverse complement strand
GAGCAGCAGTTGCTCCAATCCCCAGCCCTGGGTGCGTGGCGCGCGGCCAATGGCCACCAGCACCTGATCGGCCGGCAACTCCGAGATTTCGCTTAGCGCATTGACGATGCGAACAGCGCTGCCCGCAGGGTTGAGCCCCTGTACCTTGCAACTCAGGCGCAGTTGCACACCGAGTTTGCGCAGCGAGGCGGCGACCGGCTTGACGAGTTCTTCGTCGTACAGCGGCAGGATACGCTCCAGTGCTTCCACCACGGTCACTTCGGCGCCCAGTTTGCGGTAGGCCATGCCGAGTTCCAGACCGATGTAGCCGGCACCCACCACGACCAGTTGTTTGGGCACGGTGCTGGGTGACAAGGCCTGCGTCGATGAGATGACGCACCCGCCAAAGGGCATGCCGGGCAGAGCGATCTCATGCGATCCTGCGGCCAGCAGCAGGTGTTCGCAGGAAATGCGCAGCGGCGTGCTCGCGTTTGCCGACTGCACCTCGACCGTCTTGCCGTCGACGATACGGGCCCAACCCTTGATGACGGTGACGCCGTTCTTTTTGAGCAGCGCTGCCACGCCCTGCGTCAGGCGCTTGACGATGCCGTCTTTCCAGCGCACGGTCTGGGTCAGGTCGATGCGCGGCGCATCCACCTCGATGCCCAGCGGCGACTTGCCGGCGTAATGGCAGGTTCTGTGAAACGCTTCGCTGGCATGAATCAAGGCCTTGGACGGAATGCAGCCAATGTTCAGACAGGTGCCACCGAGCTGATCGCCCTCGATCAAGGTGGTGGCGATGCCGAGTTGCCCGGCACGAATCGCGGCCACATAGCCACCGGGGCCGCCGCCAATGATGAGCAGAGTGGTTTGCTGTGCTTCCATGGCTTATTCCACGAACAGGGTGGCCGGGTATTCGAGGTAGCCACGCAGCAACTGGACAAACTCGGCGCCGTGCATGCCGTCAACCACCCGGTGGTCGAAGGAGGACGACAGGTTCATCATCTGCCGCGCCACCACCGCGCCGTTGCGGATCATGGGCCGCTCGACCATGCGGTTGACGCCGACGATGGCGACTTCCGGGTGGTTGATGACCGGCGTGCTGACGATGCCACCCAGCGCCCCCAGGCTGGTGATGGTGATGGTGGAGCCGCCCAGTTCCTCACGCGTGGCTTTACCGGCCCGTGCCGCCTCACTCAGGCGCAGCACTTCGGCCGCGCAGGCCCACAGATCGCGCGTTTCGGCGTGCCGCAGCACTGGCACCATGAGGCCGCCATCGGTCTGCGTTGCCACGCCCAGATGCACGGCCTGATAGCGCGTGACGATGGCCGCTTCGTCGTCGTAGCGCGCATTGACCTGGGGAAACTCACGCACCGCCAGCACCACGGCGCGCACCAGGAAGGGCAGCAGGGTCAGCCGGCCGCGCTGCGTGCCGTACTTGGCGTTCAGGCGCGTGCGCAGCGCATCGAGTTCGGTCACGTCGATCTCTTCGACGTAGGTGAAGTGCGGGATGCGCCGCTTGGCCTCCTGCATCTTCTGCGCAATCTTGCG
>CAITQH010000163.1 GCA_903894475.1 uncultured beta proteobacterium | reverse complement strand
GTGTCGCATCTGTGCGGGCTGCTCTTCATGAGCCAGATTGGTGTCGAACTCACGACAGTTCCATACAAGGGGACGGGTCCGGCCATGAACGATTTGCTGGGCGGCCAGGTGGATCTCTTGTGCGACCAGACGACCACCACGGTACCCATGATCAATGACGGCCGCGTCAAGGTCTACGGCGTGACGACGCTGAAGCGTCTGACGGTCCTGCCGAACGTACCGACGCTGGACGAACAGGGTCTGAAGGGGTTTGAGGTCAAGGTATGGCACGGGCTCTATGCACCGAAGGGAACACCCAAACCCATACTGGACAAGATCAATGTGGCCCTGCGCGCCGCCCTGCTGGATCCGATGCTCAAACAGCGTATGGCCGAGCTGAGCTCAGACATCGCGCCGATGGACAAGGTGACACCGGCTGGTTTGAAGACTCAGCTGGAGGCGGAGATCGCCAAGTGGAGTCCTATCATCCAGAAAGCCGGAATTTACGCCGATTGATCTGCCTGCGCTGCCGCCTTTTCGGCGGCAGAGGCAAATTTGCTGTACTTGCCCAGCAGTGTGACCAACTGGCCGTAGATGCGGGGATTGCCGGCCAGGCATTCGTGCTGTTCCAGGAAATTTGGTTCACCAGTGAAGTTGCCGACCAGACCGCCGGCTTCGGTTACCAGTAGGGAGCCGGCCGCGACATCCCAGGCTTGCAGCCCGGTTTCAAAAAATCCGTCAGTAAAGCCGGCGGCCACGTAGGCCAGGTCAAGTGCGGCGGCACCAGGGCGACGCAGGCCGGAAGTGCGCTGCATCACGTCGCCCATCATGCGAAGGTAAGTGTTGAAGTCATCCGTCGGACGAAATGGAAAGCCGGTCGAGATCAGACACTCCCGCATCTTGATGCGTTTGGAAACGCGCAGGCGGCGGTCGTTCATGTAGGCGCCGCGCCCTTTGGTGGCGGTGAACAGGTCGTTGCGGCTGGGGTCGTAAATGACAGCTTGCTCGACTTTGCCCTTGACCGCCAGGGCGATACTGACGCAGTACACCGGCAGCCCGTGAATAAAATTGGTGGTGCCGTCCAGCGGGTCGATGATCCAGACAAATTCGGAGTCCTTGGCGCCATGCGCCTGGCCCGATTCTTCGGCCAGAATGCCATGACCGGGGTAGGCAGTCAGCAGTGTCTCGATGATGATTTGTTCCGCCGCGTGGTCAACATCCGTCACGAAGTCATTGACCAGCTTTTGCGAGATTCGGACCGACTCGACGTCCAGCGCGGCGCGGTTGATGATGGCACCAGCGGCGCGCGCCGCCTTGATAGCCACATTGATCATCGGATGTAGATTGGGGGACATGAATAACTTTTAGGTTTGTGGACAGATCTTGGCTCTGTCCCTTTAGCGGCTGTCATGCCGGACTGGATCCGGCATCCATGGATTGCGGGTGCGGAAACCCCGGACCGGATGCGGGGCCGCAACGACAAGCATTTTTGCCAGCGACAATGGGGCAATTTTAGCCGTCCAGTGTCTTTCCCTGTTTTTGACTCCATGCAAACCCGATTTGTCCTGATCAACACCAGCCACGCCGGCAACGTTGGGGCCACGGCACGCGCCATGAAAACGATGGGTTTTGATGATCTGGTACTGGTCTCGCCACGCTGGGCCAATGTCTTGAACCGGGAGGAAACGATTCAGCGTGCCAGCGGGGCTCTGGATGTTTTGAAGAAGGCGCGCATCGTGGCCACACTCGACGAGGCGCTGGACGGCATCACGCATCTGTGCGCCACCGCCATGACGCCTCGTGATTTTGGTCCGCCGGCGGTGGCGCCACGTCAGCATTTTGAGCAACTGTCCAAAGCCGAATCGCGATCTGAGCAAGGGGTAGCCTTCCTGTTTGGCTCGGAGCGCTTTGGTATGCAAAACGAGGACGTTTACCGCTGCCATGTGGCACTGAGCATTCCGAGCAATCCCGAGTTTGGCTCGCTGAATCTGGGGTCGGCGGTACAGGTGATTGCCTACGAGTGGCGGCTGGCTTTAGGTGGCTATACCGTGGCGCACGCTAGCGGGCCGTCCGAGTTGGCTGATGCGGCCCAGCTCGCCGGCATGCTGGCGCATTGGGAGCAGGCATTGGTGAGCATTGGTTTTCTGGACCCGCAGGCGCCGAAGAAACTCATGCCCAGGCTCAACCAGCTGTTCAACCGCGCCAGCCTGACGCAGGAGGAAATTCACATTCTGCGCGGCATTGCGAAAATGATGGATCGCAGTGGCCTGGCGCCCAACGCCCTGCTGTCAGCCGGGGCAGCGACAAAAGATTAGACTTCGGTCATGTTTCCCAGACTACGTTCCGACATTCAGTGCATTCTGGACCGCGATCCTGCGGCGCGCACGCGCTGGGAGGTCCTGACCTGCTACCCGGGATTGCACGCACTTGTTTTGCACAGACCCGCTCACTGGTGCTGGGGTCATGGACTCAAGTGGTTGGGCCGCTTTATTTCGCATATCGCCCGCTTTTTGACCGGCATCGAGATCCATCCAGGCGCCCGTATCGGAGACGGCGTGTTCTTCGATCACGCGATGGGCGTGGTGGTGGGAGAAACGGCTGAAATTGGTGACGGCTGCACCATTTATCAGGGCGTCACTCTCGGCGGAACCTCGCTCTACAAGGGTTCCAAACGCCATCCAACACTGGGGCGCAACGTGGTGATAGGCGCTGGCGCGCAGGTGCTGGGCGGCTTTACCGTGGGCGATGGAGCCAAGGTGGGCTCCAACGCTGTCGTCACCAAGCCGGTGCCCGCTGGTGCCACCGCGGTGGGCAACCCCGCGCGCATCATTCAGGCGGAGATGGATGTGAAGCGCGAGGAAGCAGCGTCAAAAATGGGTTTTTCTGCCTACGGCGTGACGCAAAATGACGATCCCCTGAGTCAGGCGATGCGGGGTCTGATCGACTACGCGGCGGCGCAGGAGCACCAGATTGCGATGCTGTGGCAGACCATCGACAAGCTTTCAGCGCAGCGCCATGAGGCCGATTGCGTGCCCGGAGACGCGGCCCGCAGCGAACACTTTGAAGCGGCCAAACTCAACGAACTGGTCGGCAAGTGAGTCGGTTGGGCAGTGGCCACCGTGTCATTGCGGCCTCTGCTGCCATCGCGCCCCCTGCTGTCATTGCGGCCCCGGATCAGGTCCGGGGTTTCAACATCCGCAATCCAGGGGTCGCGTGACACTGGATGCCGGATCGAGTCCGGCATGACAAGAAATAGCTAGTCTCAGGTCAGCGGTGTGGGTCGCAAGGCCGATTTAGGGCGAAAGGCCTTGCACACCTCGTCCCTGGTTTCCAGGTACGGGCCCCCAATCAGGTCGATGCAATAGGGCACTGCCGCGAAAATTCCGGCCATCAGCGACTCTCCGTTCTCGCCACGCAGTCCTTCGAGTGTTTCCTGGATTGACTTGGGCTGCCCCGGCAGGTTGATGATGAGCGTCTGCTCCCGGATCACCGCGACTTGTCTGGACAGAATGGCCGTGGGTACAAATTTCAGGCTGATCTGGCGCATCTGTTCGCCAAAGCCGGGCATCTCCTTGTGCGCGACGGCGAGCGTCGCTTCGGGCGTGACATCGCGTTTGGCCGGACCGGTCCCGCCCGTCGTCAGGACCAGCGCGCAGCCGGAATCAACCAGTTCAATCAGGGTTTGGCTGATGCTGATCTGCTCGTCTGCAATAAGTCGCGGCTCGAACTCAATGGGATTCTTCAGTGCACGTGTCAGCCAGTCCTGCAGCGCGGGCAAGCCCTTGTCGACGTAGACTCCGCTGGAGGCCCGGTCACTGACCGAGACGATGCCGATCTTGACGCTGTCCATTGCATTGGGGGTCGGAGCGTTCATGGCTTGGCTGCCTCCTGCTCGGTAAGGTGCTCCCGCAGAATCTGGAAAATATCGCGGTAAGCCCGACCGTGGCGTACGGCGGCGCCGGGTTTCTCTGGTACCGCGTCTTTTCTGGCCTGGCGAATCAGGGCGCGAAGCTGTTGTGAATCGGTGGCCGGATGCTGGGCGAGCCAGTCGCCGAAAGCATCCTCGGCGCCAAGCAGGCGCTCACGCCATGTTTCTGCCAGATGCAGGATCAGGTTTTCCTGTGCCGAGCCACTGGTCTGCTCGGTCAAGGCGGCGCGAACTGTTTCCAGAACGGCAGGATCTACCAGGCGCATCAGTTTGCCAATAAATTGCATCTGGCGCCGTTTGCCTTCGAAATTCGTGATGCGTTTGGCCTCCAGCACGGCGTCCTTGAGTTTTTCGCTCAATTCAAGCCGATCCAGCAGGTCTGCGCGCAGCGTCAGCAACTCCTCGCCGAGCTTTTGCAATTCGGCGCTTTCGCGTTTGAGGTCGGTACGGCTCTGCTCGTCCGTGCCCTTGAGTTCACGTTTGAGTTCGAGATCGCGCTCACTGCCCTCGGCGACAAATTCACCGCGGACGAAATAGCCTTTTTTGAGTTTGCGTGACATAGCGAAGTATCATAGCCTCCGATATGAAGAAACCCACCAAGCACACCCGTCCCGTCGTTGATCAAGCCAAGCCTGAGCGAGGATTCAGTTACAGCCGGCCCTTTTTTGAGGAACTGGTGGACACGGCGCTGGCCCATGCCAGAAAGCTCGGTGCCACCGATGCCGGGGCTGAAGCCTCTGAGGGGTGCGGATTGAGCGTTTCGGTGCGCAAGGGCGAGCTGGAAAATGTGGAGCGCAATCGTGACAAGTCGCTCGGCGTCACGGTCTACCTTGGTCAGCGGCGAGGCAATGCCAGCACCTCGGATTTTTCCAAGGCTGCGATAGAACAAACCGTGCAAGCCGCCTATGACATTGCGCGCTTTACGGCAGAAGACCCTTTTGCCGCCTTGCCGGACGAGCAGGACATCGCGGCGCCGGCGGCGCAACGCACGGACCTGGACTTGTTCTTTCCGTGGACTGTCACCAGCGAAGAAGCGGCCCGGTTGGCCATGGACTGCGAGGCAGCAGCGTTGCAGACCGACAAGCGCATAAGCAACAGCGAGGGCGCCAGCGTGTCGGCTCAGCAATCGCATTTTTTCAGCGCGCACACGCGAGGTTTTCGCGGTGGTTATGCGAGTTCGCGGCATTCGCTGTCGGTCTCGCCCATCGCCGGCAAAGGCGACGACATGCAGCGCGACGCCTGGTACAGCTCGATGCGCAGCGCCGATGAGCTGGCGGCACCCGAGGCGGTTGGACGCTACGCGGCAGAACGAGCGCTGAGCCGTCTGAACTCACGCAAAATTGCAACCCGCGAGTGTCCGGTGCTGTTTGAGTCGCCGCTGGCTGCGGGACTCCTCGGTAATCTGGTGCAAGCCATCAGTGGCGGCGCACTGTATCGCAAGAGCTCATTCCTGCTTGACTCACTGGGCAAGCAGGTGATGGCCAAGCACATTGACCTCCTGGAAGACCCGTTCGTCAAGCGCGGCAAAGGAAGTTCGCCGTTTGATGACGAGGGCGTCCAGGTCAAGGCTCGCCAGGTGGTGGAAGCGGGGCGGGTGCAGGGCTATTTTCTGGGCAGCTATTCGGCTCGCAAACTGGGCATGAAGACCACAGGCAATGCCGGCGGGTCACACAACCTGAGTCTGACTTCACGCCTGACGCGGCCCGAAGACGATCTGGATGCCATGCTGAAGAAACTCGGTACCGGCCTTTTTGTGACCGAACTGATGGGGTCCGGCGTGAACTACGTTACCGGGGACTACTCGCGTGGTGCCAGCGGTTTCTGGGTGGAACAGGGGCTCATTGCCTACCCGGTGCATGAGATCACGATTGCCGGCAACATGAAGACCATGCTCAAGGGGATCGAGGCGCTTGGCGCAGACGCCTACAACTACGGCGCCAAGACGGTTGGCTCCATGCTGGTCAACCGGATGAAGGTGGCGGGGAGCTGAATTCGGCGTTACCCGCGGCGGCTTAGCGGGACAAGGCAGCTTTGACTGCGCCCGATACCTGGCCCATGTCGGCCTTGCCTGCAAGCTGTGTCTTGACGACGCCCATGACTTTACCCATGTCGCCAGTCCCAACGGCACGGCCCAACTCGGCGCCGATTTTGGCCACGATGGCCAGCACCGCCCCATTCAATTCTTCGCCGCTCAGGCGTTGCGGCAGGTAGGCTTGCAGCACCACGATTTCTGCCGACTCTTTGTCGGCAAGATCCATGCGATCGGCCTGGGTAAACGCCGCAACCGAGTCCTTGCGTTGCTTTATCAGTTTGTCGATGATCGCCACCATGGCTGCATCGTCAAGCACAACGCGTTCATCCACTTCTTTTTGCTTGGCTGCGGCCAGCAACAAGCGGATCGTGCCCAGGCGCTCGCTGTCTCTGGCGCGCATGGCGTTTTTCATGTCTTCAGTGATCTGCTCTTTGAGTGTCATGGGCGTTGTTCCTTGCAAACAGGGTTTGACATAAAAAAAGCCCACCTGAGTGGCCTCGGCGGGCTAGCTTCACTGATCAGTTGGGGACAGAGCTGGTTCGCTACGCGTAACTGCGGTTTGTCCCACAAGGTCTCAGGTTTAGTACATCTTCTTGGGCAACTGCATGGCGCGGATGCGCTTGTAGTTTCGCTTGACGGCAGCTGCCTTCTTGCGCTTGCGCTCGGCGGTTGGCTTTTCATAGAACTCGCGTGCCCGCAAGTCAGTCAGCAGGCCCAGCTTTTCAATAGTGCGCTTGAAGCGACGCAGCGCTACGTCAAAGGGTTCGTTCTCTTTTACACGGATGGTTGTCATTTACGTTAAGTGATCCAGAAGGTGCATACTTCAGTCAAAAGAAGATCGGGCATTTGACCAAGGTACTGCGTTTATTCCCCGCTAAAAAGTGATCAGGCAGCGAGGGTTTGCCAGCAAAGCAGCAGATTATAGCCCTGTTATTGCGAAATGGATTATGCCGTCTGCTCCTGTGGCAGCAGCTTGCCGGCAAGACCCTGGGCGCAGGCGAAGGCGCTGGACCATGCCCACTGAAAGTTGTGCCCGCCCAGCCATCCGGTGACGTCGACCACTTCGCCAATAAAGTACAGACCTGCCTGGACTGACTCCATGGTCTGTGAGGACAGGTCGCGCGTATCGATGCCGCCGGCGGTAACTTCCGCCTTGTTGAAGCCTTCGGTGCCGGTTGGGGTGAGTTCCCAGTTCGACAAGCGTCCGGCCAGCGCCGCCAATGCCTTGTCGCTGGCTTCATTGACCGGCCGCTGCGAGGACGGGCTGACCTGGCTGTCGTGTGCAATCCAGGTATCGACCAGGCGCGACGGAAGCAGTGTGGCGAGTTCCTTGGCAATCAGTTTTCGAGAATGGAGTTTGGCCTGTGACAGGGCTTGCAGTAGGTCAATGTCGGGTACCAGATTGATCCGAATCGGCATGGCGGCCTTCCAGTAGCTCGATATCTGCAGTACGGCGGGCCCACTCAGACCGCGATGGGTGAAGAGCAGGTCTTCCAGGAAGGAAATCCTGCTCTTTCGATCACCAAACTCTATTTGCACCGGCAGCGAGAGTCCGGCCAGTTGCGCAAAGGGTGCCCAGCTGGCGCTGTCAAAAGTCAGAGGAACCAGAGCGGGTCGTGGTTCCACCACGCGAAGGCCGAACTGACGGGCCACGCGATAACCGAAATCGCTTGCTCCGATCTTTGGAATCGACAAGCCACCGGTGGCGATCACCACGGCACGGGCCCGCACCGTGCCGCGATCGCAGACAATTTCGTAGCGACACCCTTCCACGGACGGAGCGTCGGCCCTTGACTGGATGGACTTGACGCTGCAAGCTTGCCAGCGCGTTACCTCACCAGCGGCGCATTCGGCCAGCAGTACCTTGATGATGTCTTCGGCCGAATGATCGCAAAACAGCTGCCCTTTGTGCTTTTCATGAAACGCCACGCCATGGCGCTGCAACAAGGCTGTGAAATCACGCGCAGTGAAGCGTGTCAACGCGGAGCGGCAAAAATTTGGGTTGTTGCTGAGAAAGTTCGCTGCCGTGCAGTCCAGGTTAGTGAAGTTGCAGCGACCTCCGCCTGAAATCCGGATTTTCTCGGCCACTTTTTCGCTTTGATCGAGCACCAGTACGGACAGACCGCGTTGTCCTGCGATACCGGCGCAAAACAGGCCCGCCGCGCCAGCGCCGACGATGACAATGTCAAAGATGTGCATGAGTGCAGTTTAGGCGCTGCGACGTACCACCGGGATGGTAATTGCTCTGAAGATGAGCGTCGATGTTCATGAAGGCATTGCCCGCCAGGACTGATAACTTGTGGCGATGAGCTCGTTCACCGGTCAACTGCCATAATCAGCCTGACATCGCCGGTTGGCGGCGCGACGATTTCCCCCGGCCTGGCTCGGTGTGTTTTAGGTTTAGACAACAGTGATCTGGATAGCAATTCTGATGGGTACGCTGGCGGCAGGCATTGGCAGTGTCTGGCTCGCGGCCTTGCTGAGCTTTGGTGTGCTGGCACGTTACACGCAGCATATGCTGAGTCTGGCAGCAGGCGCATTGCTAGCCACCGCATTCCTGCACTTGCTACCAGAAGCTTTCGAGGGGCAGGTGGCGGCGCATAAGCTGTTTGTGGCATTGCTGGTGGGACTGATTTTCTTTTTTCTGTTGGATAAAGCGGAGTTGTGGCATCACGGACATGAGCATCATCACGAGCACGCGCCCGATCAGCATGGCCATGGCCCGGTGGCTGGCACGTGGGCCGTCCTGGCGGGCGACAGCGTACACTGCTTCGGTGATGGCGTGCTGATTGCCTCCGCGTTTGTGGCTGACCTTCGCCTCGGTGTGATTGCGTCGCTGGCTGTCCTGGCGCACGAAGTGCCACACCATATGGGCGACCTGATGGTCTTGCGCTCGGGCGCTGGCAACAGGCGCGCAGCGGTCATCAAGGTTTCGCTGGCTGGTGCCGTGACTTCACTGGGTGGTCTGGTGGGTTACTGGCTGGTGGACCGATTGCAGGAATATCTGTCCTATTTTCTGGTGGTGGCCAGCAGCAGCTTTGTCTATGTGGCGCTGGCAGATCTGATCCCGCAGCTGCAAAAGCGTCTGACGGCGCGCGAGACGGCCGCTCAGATTGGCTGGTTGATGGCCGGGATCGCTCTGGTGACCCTGGTCAGCAGCTTGGCGCATACGCACTGATCCCCGGCCTGTGGATGACCCGCGGCCTCGGTGTAAAACGAATTTTCTATATAATTGGGAAAAATTCCCAAAACCATACGTTGATGCATCAACTTACAGATAGTTACGTGCTTCATTAAGCTTTACTTAAGAATCAGTACTTACCATCCAATGGAGTCCAACAGAACACCAACCCCAGTTTCAATAGAGACCATGAACACAACCACAGAAGTGATGTATCCCCACGCCATGTCCATGCGTGACTCCGAATTTCCCGATTCGATTCTTGTCGGATCCGGTCAGCATGCGTACTCGGATGCGCCGATCGACAAGGAACGCAGTTTCTCCAGTTCGCTGTCGCTGGACGTCGTCGTCTATCTCGTGATTGCGGCATTGCTGGCGGCTGTGTGGAATTTCAGTCGCATGAATTTGTTTCAAGCCGGTGACGAGGTTGGCTACTGGCTGGGTGTGGCGGGTGGCACGATGATGCTTCTTCTGTTCACCTACCCGTTGCGCAAACATTTTGGGTTCACAAGGGATTGGGGTCGCGTGAAGTGGTGGTTTCTTGGGCATATGTTTCTCGGTGTGGGTGGGCCACTTCTTATCCTCTTGCATTCAACTTTCAGGGTCGGGTCGCTCAATGCTGCGGTGGCGCTTTACAGCATGCTGGCAGTGGCAGCCAGTGGCGTCATCGGTCGCTTCATCTATGCGCGGGTTAACCGTGGCTTGCATGGCGAAAAAGCAAGTTTGCGAGACTTGCAGACGCGGGCCGGGTTGGAGGAGGCAGACACACGTTCGCGCTTGGCTTTTGCCCCTCAGGTCGAGGCCAGATTGATGGCTTTTGAGCAGGGCGAACTGCGGGCCCGCGCTGGATGGATGACCTACGCTCGGCAGGTATTCTGGCTGCCGGTGCAGCAGTGGCTGACCTATCGCCGCTGTGTAGCCGATCTGCACCGCATTTTGCGGGCGATGGCGCGGCAGGGAAATTGGACCAAAGACGATTTGGCGAAGCGGGAGCGAAACTCCGGGAAACTTGTAGCGAAATATTTGCATGCCGTCACGCGCGTGGCGCAGTTCAACGCCTACGCACGTCTGTTCTCACTTTGGCACATCGCGCATATCCCGTTTGTCTATTTGCTGTTAATCAGTGCCTTCGTGCATGTGATGGCGGTTCACGTCTACTGAGCGAGGAATGGGTTGACATCGTGCCTGTCTTTCTTTCGTCGCCGTGTGTTGCGGGCTTGGCGCGTCGGTCTGACCCTGGCGATCGGTATGGCTGCCTTGCTGCTTGGTGTTGGGGCGAAATCTCAGGGAATCGAGTCAGTTGTCGCGCCCGGAAAGTTGATCCAGGGGCATGTCAAGTGGGAGGACGACTGCAAACAATGTCACGTGAAGTTCGACCGCAAGGGGCAGGACCGGCTGTGCATGGACTGTCACAAGGAAATCGGAGCTGATGTGCGCGCCAGTTCTGGATTTCATGGCAAGAAAGTGCAGCAGCAGGCTTGTCGCGTGTGCCATACCGAGCACAAGGGGCGCGAGGGCCGGATTGTGGTGCTGGACCAGAAGCAGTTTGATCACACGCTGACGAATTACGCTCTGCAGGGAAAACATCAGAAGGCGGAATGTGTCAAATGCCATCTGGCTGGAAAAAAATTCCGTGCCGCTGCACACGAATGCAATGGGTGTCACAAAAAGGACGATGTTCACAAGGGAGAATTGGGAACCAAGTGCGAAAGCTGCCATAAGGAAAGCAGTTGGAAAGAAGCCAAGTTCGACCATGACACGGCGCGCTTCCCGTTGACCGGAAAGCATCCGGATGTGAAATGTGCGGAATGCCACAAGAACACCAACTACCGTGAAACGCCGCGTAACTGTTTTGGGTGTCACCAGAAGATTGACGACCAAAAAGGTCACAAGGGGCAGTTTGGCGAAAAGTGCGAGTCATGCCACGGCACCAAGCTGTGGAAGGGCAGCACTTTCAACCACGATGCCGACACCAAATACCTGCTGCGCGGAAAACACGGCACGGCCAAGTGTGTATCCTGCCATACGGGAAAGCTCTACGCTGTCGTCAAACTGGGCAAAGAGTGTTACGCCTGTCACCAGAAAGATGACAAGCACAAAGACTCGCTAGGCAAGAATTGCGGAAATTGCCACACGGAAAAAAACTGGAAGGAGTCTCCCAAGTTTGACCACGCCACGTCCATTTTTCCGCTGCTGGGCAAACACGCGAAAACCGAATGCAAGGAATGTCACAAGGGTCCCATGTTCAAGGAGGCGCCCAAGGATTGCCTGGGCTGCCATAAGAAGGATGACAAGCACAACAGCACACTGGGCGAAAAATGCGCTGATTGTCATACCGAGATCCAATGGAAGACAACCGATGGTCGCTTCAACCACGACCGTACCAAATTTGTCCTGCGCAACGCGCACGCAAGAACGGGCGTCAAGTGCGTCGCCTGTCACAAGGATCTGAGCAGTTTCCGCAAGACGCCACTGGATTGTCTCAATTGTCACAAGAAGGACGACAAGCATGAGGGCCAGGAGGGCCCGCAATGCGAGAAGTGCCACAGCGATCGGGACTGGAAGGTACCTCAATTCGACCATGGGCTGACGCGTTTTCCTCTGCTTGGAAAGCATGTGCCTGTGAAGTGCGAAAAATGTCATGCATCGACACGCTTCAAGGATGCCAAGGTCGCCTGCGTGGCCTGCCATGTGAAGGACGATAAGCACAAGAAGACTTTGGGCCCGGATTGCGCACAGTGTCACAACGCTCGCAGTTGGAAGGATTGGAGCTACGATCACGATTTACGGACCAAGTTCGTGCTGGATGGCAAGCACAAGAGCACTGCCTGTGCACGCTGCCATACGACGCCGACGGAGCAGCGTGCTCAGGTATCGGCACAGTGCATCAGTTGTCACAGTCGCGACGACGTTCATGAAGGTAGTTTTGGCCGGCAATGCCAGCAATGCCACCTTGCTTCCGCATTCAAGACGCTGAAACAGAAAACGGGACGTCAGGACGGCACCGCGGGTTCCCGCTCCATCGTAGTGCCAATGGAAAATTCGATACGCTTGTCTGAGCTCATACCGAGGTGATCTTCGTGATTAATGCAACCAGGCTGGATTCGGTGTTTCGACAATTTTGTGCGCTGACACTCATGCTGTTTTGCCTGTTCATGTTGCTTGGCAGCACCAGCGTCAGGGCTCAGACCGCAGGCGGATTTGATCATGCAGCGACCGCCTTCCCTTTGATGGGGGCGCATGAGCAGGTGCGTTGCGAGTCCTGCCATATCAAAGGGATTTTCAAATCAACGCCACGTGACTGCGTTGGCTGTCATGTGATGAACAATCAGCGTGGGGCCACCGCGATGCCGTACCGGCACATTCAGATCGCTGGCAGTTGTGACAGTTGCCACAACGTCAGTTCGTTTGGCGCAGTCATTTTCAGTCATTCGGCGGTGCAACCTGGCACCTGTGGAACCTGCCATGACGGCAGTCGGGCGACGGGGCAATCGGCCAGGCACATTGCCACCAATCTGTCGTGCGACGTATGCCATTCTTCTGTGTCATTCTTGCCGGTGCAGCGCTTCGCGCATTCAGCGCTGGGTGGCGACACGAGTACCTGTGCGACCTGCCATGACGGCAGGAGTGCCACCGGCATGCCGGTCAACCACCTTCCACGTAGCAGCCCGGCTCTGTGTGCCAGTTGCCATGTGCAGTCCATACTTACCGATTTCACCAGTTTCTCTGGCGGGCAGATGAATCACTCAGGCATGACCAGCGGCTGTGCTGACTGTCACGGTCCGTCCATCTCGGGCGGCACGTTTGCCGGTATTTCCAGCATCGTGGTGATGCCACCGATTTCGCCGGTCGGCCCCAGTTCGCATATTCCATCGTCCATTGCCTGTGAGAGTTGTCACCTGGCAGCAGTCCCGACGGGTCTGGTGGCGGCTAATGCCAGCCGCACGGCACCTGGCAGCGGATTTGCAACGCCAGCCCCGACCACTGCCCAAATTCATGCCGGGATCACCGGGAACTGCTCGGCCTGCCATGACACCAACTTTGTGTGGATGGGAATGAATGCGTATCCCATTTCGCCGAGCGTCCTGACTTCCAAGGCGCAGTACACGGGCTTCCAGACCCGACCCAAGGCGGCTGGGGGTACCTTCAGCGTAGCCGATGCCACTCATCCGGACACGGGTGACTGTTCCCAGTGCCATGGGGGTGTCAACTTTTTCTCGGGTGAAGAAAAGCCAGCCAACCACATCCCGACCTCAGCGACTGCGCAGTGCACGGCGTGCCACACCTCGACGGATTACGCGGTGATGCCCACGCTGGCCAACATCCACGCCAATGCACCGAGCACGACAGCGAACTGTGCACAGTGCCAC
>CAITQH010000162.1 GCA_903894475.1 uncultured beta proteobacterium | reverse complement strand
GACTCTACATCGTCCAGCATATTGCACAGCTGCATGGCGGCAACGTCAGCGTACACAGTGAGCCGGGCCAGGGCAGCACCTTTGTGCTGACGCTGCCAGGGCGTGACCTGCTGGCACGGCGCCTGAGCGACCGACGCCAACCGTCACAGAAGCTCGATAATCCAGCGCATGTCCCTGCAAGACCATCAGCTTGAACTCCTGTCGCCGGCGCGTGACGCAGACATTGGCATTGAGGCTGTCAGGCACGGCGCTGATGCGGTGTACATTGGCGGTCCCTCGTTTGGCGCGCGCTCTGCGGCCGACAACAGCGTGCCGGACATTGAGCGCCTGGCGACCTATGCACACCGTTTCAACAGCCGCATCTTCGTGACGCTCAATACGATCCTGCGTGACGATGAACTTGAAGCCGCGCGCAAACTGGCCTGGCAGTTGTTTGACGCCGGCGCCGACGCGCTCATCATCCAGGACATGGGTCTGCTGGAGCTGGACCTGCCGCCGCTGCAGTTGCACGCCAGCACCCAGTGCGACATCCGCACACCCGAGAAGGCGCGCTTTCTGCAGGATGCGGGTCTGTCCCAAATCGTGCTGGCGCGCGAGCTCACGCTGCAGCAAATCGGACAGATCCGCGCGCAAACCGATTGCAAGCTTGAATTCTTTGTGCACGGCGCGCTCTGCGTGGCCTACAGCGGCCAGTGCTATATCAGCCAGGCCCACACCGGGCGCAGCGCGAACCGTGGCGAATGCAGTCAGGCCTGCCGTCTTCCGTACCAGGTGCTGGACGACCGCGGTCGCTTCGTCGCTCACGACAAGCATGTGCTGTCGATGAAGGACAACAACCAGAGCAACAATCTGGCGGCGCTGGTGGACGCAGGGATTCGCAGCTTCAAGATCGAAGGTCGCTACAAGGACATGGCCTACGTCAAGAACATCACGGCGCATTACCGCCAGTTGCTCGACGCCTTGATCGAGCAACGACAGGATGGTGCGCGGCCTCTGGCCAGAAGTTCCAGCGGCGCCAGCCACTGCAGCTTCAAGCCCGACCCGCTGCAGAACTTCAACCGCGAGTTCACCGACTACTTTGTGACCGGACGCCAGATCGACATTGGCGCCTTTGATTCGCCCAAAAATCCCGGGCAGCCCATCGGCCATGTGACGCAGATCGGCCCGAACTGGCTTGAACTGCGGACGAACGACCCCGAGACGGTGCTGCACAACGGTGATGGGCTTTGTTATTACAACCAGCAGAAGGAACTGTGCGGCCTGGCCATCAATCGCGCCGAGCGCAGCGGCAAGCGCTGGCGGCTCTTTCCCAAGGATACGATGGCCAGCCTGCCCGACTTGCGCAAGGATCTGGAAGTGAACCGCAATCGCGATGTCGATTGGGTGCGCGCGCTGGAAAAAAAATCCGCCGAGCGGCGCATCGATGTCTGGGCACAACTCGGCGACACGCCCGACGGTCTGTCACTCACTTTGAGCGACGAGGACGGCCACAGCGCCACTGCGCACGCTGCGCTACCTGCCAGGGCGCGTCAGCTGAGCAGGGAGCCGGACAGCGCGCAGGCTCAACTGCATGAGCACATCGGCAGGATGGGCGACAGCATTTTCAGGCTACTTGAGTTGCATGTGCAGTTTGCGCAAGCCTGGTTTGTGCCGACCTCACTCTTGAACCGATTGCGCCGCGACGCGGTCGAAGCGCTCGAGGCCGCGCGTGCGCTGGCATTTACTCGCCTGCCCCGGCGCCTTGCAATTTCGCCACCCGCCCCCTACCCATCGAGCAGT
>CAITQH010000161.1 GCA_903894475.1 uncultured beta proteobacterium | reverse complement strand
TGCAGCGCGGCATTGCCGCCGCAGTGGTCGCTGTGCAGGTGGGTGTTGACCAGCACATTGAGCGCTCGCCCACCCAGGGCCGTTTCGACCAGGGCCACGGTCTGCGGCGCATGCGTGACGTAGCCGCTGTCGAGCAGCGCCGAGCTGTCTTTCCCGCGAATCAGGATGTTGTTGGAGGAGAGCCAGCCGCGCTGGAAAACGGTGATGTCGTGGGGAAGGGCGGGATGTTGCATCGGAGTTTGCTGGTTTGCCCTGAATTATCGAGCCTGCCGAATATCGGAGAATCAGGTCACCGACCCATAACCGAATCAGGCCAACCATGTCCACTGTTCACAAACGCAAACCTGCCCCCAAAAAGACCAGGACCACCAAACCGGCTGAGCCACGCCTGTCTCGCCTGCGCCGCCCGCCAGAACTCGAAGTGGTCGATTGGCAGACAGCGCTACGCCGCCAGTTTGGCCGCGAGCAATCCTTCGGTCTGAGAAACATCGGCCAAGAGTCGGTATTTTCGGATTTCACCGTCAGCAACCCGGATAGTTCCAGCCGCTACCGGGTGGCGATTCGCGGCTCGGCACTGGGGCAGAACTATTGCACCTGCCCTGACTATGCTACCAATGATCTGGGCACCTGCAAGCACATCGAGTTCACGCTCGCCAAACTGCAGGTCATGCGGGGTGGAAGAGCAGCCCTCAAGCAGGGATTTCGACAGGCCTACAGTGACATCTGGCTCGATTATGCGGGTGCACGTCGCGTGCGTTTCTCTGCCGGCACCGATTGTCCTGGCGCATTGCTGGAACAGGCCAAGTTAATGTTTGACGCCAGCGCCGACTGGTCCTTGCGCTGGGAGCAGCAGAGTCAACTGGAGCGCCTGCTGCAAGCGGCGCAAGCCTGCAGTCATGAGCTGCGCTGCTATGACGATGTCTGGCAATTCCTGGCCCAGATTCGCGACGGCGAGCGCCGCCAAGCGACGCTGACTGAGGCGTACCCAAAGGGCAGCAAAGACAAGGCACTGGCACGGCTGCTAAAGGTCAAGCTCTACCCTTATCAGACTGAGGGCGCGCTGTTTGCGGCACGCGCCGGGCGCTGCCTGATCGGCGACGAGATGGGTCTGGGCAAGACGGTGCAGGCAATTGCTGCGGCCGAGTTGTTCGCACGTCACTTTGGCGTGCGCCGCGTGCTGGTGGTGTGTCCGACCTCACTCAAGCACCAGTGGAAAAGCGAGTTTGCGCGTTTTGCCGAGCGCGAAGTGCAAGTCATTCATGGCTTGCGCACGCCGCGTGAAAGGCAATATCGAGAAGAGGCTTTTTGCAAGATCACGCACTACGAAACTCTGGCGCGCGACGCCGACCTGATCGCGGCCTGGGCGCCGGATCTGGTGATTGCCGACGAAGCACAGCGCATCAAGAACTGGAACACCATCGCCGCGCGTGCCCTCAAGCGCATCGCCAGCCCCTATGCCATCGTGCTGACCGGCACGCCGCTGGAAAACCGTCTCGAAGAGCTGATCTCGATCGTGCAGTTTATCGACCAGCACCGGCTCGGCCCCACCTGGCGTCTGCTCGATGAGCACCAAACGCGCGACGAGTCCGGCCGTGTGATCGGCTACCGCGCGCTGGACCGCATCGGCCAGACACTCGCGCCCATGATGCTGCGCCGACGCAAAGCAGAAGTGCTGACACAATTGCCCGAGCGCGTGGACAACCGCATATTTGTGCGACTGACAGACGAGCAACGCCTGCACCACAATGAGAACAGCGACATCGTCACGCGCATCGTGCAACGCTGGCGCCACACCGGCTACCTGTCTGACGTTGACCAACGTCGTTTGCACTGTGCTTTGCAGAATATGCGCATGGTCTGCAACAGCACGTTCCTGCTTGACCACGAGACCGACCACGGCAACAAGGTCGACGAGCTGATGACGGTGCTCGATGAGTTGTTCGAAGACCGCACTGCCAAGGCGGTGGTCTTCAGCCAGTGGCTGGGCACGCATGAGCTCATTGCACGCCGCCTGGGCAAGGCCGACGGCCAGCGGGACTGGGGTCACGTGCTGTTCAGTGGCAGTGTGCCCGGCGACAAGCGTGGCGCGCTGGTGCAGCAATTCCACCAGGACCCGGATTGCCGCCTCTTTCTGTCAACCGATGCCGGTGGCGTCGGTCTGAATCTGCAGCACGCAGCAGCGGTAGTGGTCAACATGGATCAGCCCTGGAACCCGGCGGTACTGGAGCAGCGCATTGGTCGCGTGCACCGCATGGGTCAGTCGCGCGGGGTGCAGGTCATCAACTTTGTCGGTGAGGGAAGCATTGAAGAGGGAATGCTGTCCGTGCTGGCGTTCAAGAAGTCGCTCTTCGCAGGCGTGCTCGACGGTGGCGAGGTTGACATCTTCATGCACGGCACGCGTCTGGCCAAGTTCATGGAAAGCGTGGAAAAGGTGTCCGAGCGTATGGGTCAGAGCGAGGCCCCCACTGCGGACCCAAGTGAAACGGAATGCACTGCGACTACCGAGCCTGGTGAAGCAAGCGCACCTAGGACCGATACTGCAGCAGTGCCCGCAATGGCAACGCCGATCTCCGAATTGCCCCAGTCAATCCCCGGCACCGATGCAGTTGGGGCCGCGGCTGCCAGCCCAACTGCCGATCCGTGGGCCGCCATTCTGGAAGCAGGCGCGGCTTTGCTGCAAGGTCTGGCGGCGGCGCGCGGCGCGGCTGACAGTGGCGCGGCGCCGCTTGCCATCGAGCGCGACCCGGTCACCGGTCAGGCCAGCATTCGTGTGCCGTTGCCCGACCCGTTGGTGTTACAGCGGCTGGCCAAGGCCTTCGAGCCGTGGCTGAAATAGCGACCGTCAGCGCTGCAGACCGAGCGCGTCCCAGAGAAACTGGTAAGAAATCCGGCGACGCCCTTGTTGCGCAGACTGCTCGGCCTCGCCGTCTTCGTAGCTGCGTAGCAGACCTTTGACCCGCTCAACCCCGCAGCATCCTGCATCGCCTCGCGCGGTGTGCGGTTCTGCAAAACAGGAATAGGTTCATCAGCCCAGTTGGCATAGCTGCTTTTGATGGCGGACTCGATGGCTTCGGCCATGATTTCGGGCGTCATCCCAGCTGGCAGGGTCTGACTCGATGGCATCCGTGCCTCCTGCCCACTGGAGCCTGACAGCATCCCTTTCGGATCGGATACCTCACGCAACTGGAACTTGACCGAGTCACCGGCCACCGCATCGAACCAGGTACGCCCCTTCTCCGCCAGTCCGGCGGTCTTGTAAAACACCCCGACTCGAGTTCCCTGCGCCTCCGGGTTGATGCTGGCTTGCGGGCGCGTCTGGCCGTCTTCGCAGTCAAGCAGCCGACTCCATCCGGCCACCCGATCACCCTCTACATCCACTTGCGCCGCCAGCCTGGTGGACAGCGCATCCCAGTCCTGGACTGCGTAGTGGTCGGTGGTCAGCAGCACCGGCTCGCCAGTGTGACTGTCAATGAAGTCAGGCATCGGCGGTGGCAGAAGATATTGCGCGAGCCAGTCTGCGATGAGGGTGAAACTTGCTGAGTAAGCGTCGTCTTCAGGATGCGGGCCGGGCTCGTCCTCGATTTCTTGCAAGTCGGCAAGAACAGAACGGCCGCTGAAGATTGAGAATGGATAGATGGCACCGGAGAACTGATGCTGCTCGCCGACCCGCATCACGCGAGCCCCGATCTGCATGCCAACTTTCAGCGTCTGGCTGCCCGAGCGCTCGACCACCGTCAGCGGCGGCTTTTCGGCGTCCAGCGCATCGCATACCGTGACACCGACGCCGGGCAGCACTTGAGTGATGTCGTACAGTCGAAGCGCTTGCTCGGTGAGTTGTTGCAGCCAAGCCCGCTGACCCTGAGTCAGGATCGGACCGCGTGGACCCAACAGCAATTCTGAAATTTCCTGGTATTCGCCCTTCACCTGCATGTCGCCCGCCGCCAACAACCATTCGGTCAAATTGATCTGAAGTTGTTGTAGAAGGTCGCCCTCGATACTCGCAAGGGCGTCGATTGCTTCCTGTTCGTCGTCAAAGATATCGAACACGACTTCTTCCATCGTCTCTGTCAATGCCGCTGAAAAAGCCTTCCGATGGTGCTGCGCCAACCACTTCACGGCGAGCTCAATCGCACCATCATGCGAATTGGGCGGTGGTTCTGCCAACGCTGCCGGCTGGCCGCAGCAATGTTTGTACTTCCTCCCGCTGCTGCAGGGGCAGGGGTCATTGCGTCCAACTTTGTAGTTCATGGGGCGGTCCGGTAAATCCAATAATACAGGGTGAGATCTCAGACCTGTGGCAGCAAAAAGCGCCGCTCCCAGGCGCTGATCTCGCGCAGATAACTCTCATATTCCAGTGCTTTCACCGCGCAAAAACCGGTGACAAAGGTGTCGCCCAGCAGACGCCGGCCAGGCAGGCTGCGCTGCATTTTTTCCAGTGCCGGCAAGAAACTGCGTGCCAGTGCATGGCCACCGTCGTAGGCACTGTCGCTCAGCAGTATCGGCTCGGTCGCCGTCAGGGTTTCATCCATGCCCGCCAGACCGGCGGCCAGCGAGGCGGCGATGGCCAGATAAGGGTTGGCATCGGCACCGGCAATGCGATTTTCCACGCGACGAGCCACCGGTGAGCTCACCGGAATGCGCAAGCCGGTAGTGCGGTTGTCGTAGCCCCAGAGCATGTTGACCGGCGCCTGGCTGTCCCTGACAAAACGGCGATACGAGTTGACGTGTGGCGCAAAGATCAACATCAGGTCCGGTGCATAGGTTTGCAGCCCGCCGATGAATTGGCGGAAGCGCTCGCTCTCGCTACCGTCCTCCTGGCTGAAGATGTTGCGCCCCTGCGCGTCCAGCACGCTCTGGTGCAGGTGCATGGAACTGCCGGCCGCGCCGGCCATCGGCTTGGCCATGAAGACGGCGTTCAGGCCGTGCCTGATGGCAAGCTCCTTGGCCGCGTACTTGAACAAAAAGGCCTGATCCGCCGCCGCCAGCGCGTCACCGTGCAGCAGGTTGATCTCGTACTGGGTCGGCCCGACCTCGTGAATCCAGCTATCGGCGCGCACGCCCAGGGTATCGAGGGCGGATCGAAACTCGTCCCAGAAGGCGCCTAGTTCGTTGAGCATGTTCAGGCTGAAGGCGGACTGCCCGACTTCGGCGCGACCATTGCGCGCCACTGGCGCCGTCAGTGGCTGCGCCGGGTCGGTGCTGGGGGCCGTCAGGTAAAACTCGATCTCTGGCGCCACCACGGGTCGCAGGCCCTGCGCCGAATAGCGCGCCAGCACTGATTTGAGCAAGGAGCGCGCGGCAAAGGCGCAGGGCTCGCCGCTGAGTTCCATGCAGTCATGAATCGCGACGGCCCGAGCCGTGCTGGACCAGGGCGAGAGCCTGAGTGTGGCGTAGTCAGGAAGCAGACGCACATCGGGATCAGAGTCCGGAAAAATTGGGTCGTAGGAATAGTCACCCGTGACCGCCTGCATCGGGATCGCCTGCGCAATGCGCAGTTCGGTGCCGGCAGCAAAACTGCCGGCCGGCATCAACTTGCCGCGGGGATATCCCGAGATGTCAGCAAAAATGCACTCGACATCCCGAATACCGTGCTGCTGGAAGAAGGACTGAAGTTGCTCTCTGTTCAATTGCTGCATCGGCCTATTTTCCGACAATTCCTTGTGCTGACCGCCTTGCCCAGGGATAGTGCGTGGGTTTACCATCAGAGGGTGCCAACCTCTCCGGTGATTTGATGAACGCAACGATCAGTGTTATTGCCGCAAGCCTGCTGCTTGCGGCCGTCATGCTGGGTCTGTACCTGCGTGAACGCCAGCGTCGTTTGCAGCTTGGCTTGAAGCTGGAACAGGCAGCGCAGCAGATGTCGATTCACTTGGAGCATGACCGATTGACCGGCCTGTTGACGCGCTCGGGCTTCGATGTCGTTCTGGAAAAGGCCGTGCAAAAGGTTGATAGCTCTGGCGGTGCCTTTTGCGTGCTCTATGTGGCGCTGGACAATTTCGGCTTGCTCAACGATGCCTTTGGTCAAGGCATTGGCGATCGCCTGCTCAAGGAAGTCGCCGAGCGGCTGACCCGATGCGCAGAACTGAGCACCGAAGCCTGCCGCATAACGGCAGGTGAGTTTGCGCTGATCGTCAATGGCGGTCTGGCCATCGGGCGCAGCGCCGCAAAGAGCGCGAACTCAGCACTGACTCAGCCTTTCAGATTTGAGGCGATTCAGACCCAGGTGAGCTGTTCGATTGGAATCGCATGCTATCCCGAGCATGGGTCGCGCGCCAAACTGCTAGGTCACGCGGCGCTGGCCATGCGCAGTGTCAAACTCAACGGCGGCGGCGACTTTTGCCAGTACGACCTGAAGATGGGTCTTGAGGTGCGCGAGCAGGCGGTGCTGGTCAACGACCTGCGCAAGGCACTTGAACTCGGTCAGTTTGAACTGTTCTTTCAACCCAAAATTGATGCCATCAGCCTGCAGGTGACGGCTGCCGAAGCCTTGCTGCGCTGGCACCATCCGGAGCATGGCCTGGTCAGCCCGGTCATTTTCATTCCTCTGGCAGAGCGTTATGGTCTGATTGGTGCGCTGGGCAATTGGGTGATTGAAGAAGCCTGTCGCAAAGCGGCGCGCTGGCGTGAGCACGGCCTGCGCATGCGCGTGGCGGTCAATATTTCGGGCTACCAGATGCGCGAAGATGATTTGGTCGAACGCATTGAATCTGCCTTGCAGCGCAGCGGCCTGCAGCCCGGCCGCTTTACCTGCGAGATCACGGAATCGGTTGCCATGGAAGACACCAAGGTCACCCAGATTACGTTTGACAAAATGCGCAGAGCCGGTTTTCATGTCTCGATTGACGACTTTGGCACTGGCTATTCGAGTCTGGCAACGCTGCGCCGGCTGCCCGCCGCCGAACTGAAAATTGATCGCGCTTTTGTCTCTGACCTGGAAGAGAGTGAAGACGCACGGTCCATCGTCAAGTCCATCGTCAGCCTGGCAGCGGCACTCAATTTGCGGGTCGTTGCCGAGGGCGTGGAAACCCCCGGTCAATGCGATTTGCTGGTCAGTATGGGGTGCAATGAGCTGCAGGGCTACCTGTTCTCGATGCCGATTCCGGGCGATGAACTGGAACGCCTGGCCTTGAACAATCACCGCCTCAAGACGGTTGAATTCCGCCAGTCGCTGTTCGCTACCACGCTGCCGACGGAGCTCGATTCATCGCTGCATTAGCTACCCGGCGATCAGTACTGGTAGACGCCGCGTCCGCTCTTGCGGCCCAGGCGGCCGGCGGCCACCATTTCCTTGAGCAACGGGCAGGGCCGGTACTTGCTGTCGCCGAACTCGCTGAGGTAAACCTCCATCACGGCCAGGCATACATCCAGGCCCACCATGTCGGCCAGCGCCAGCGGACCAATGGGCTGATTGCAGCCGAGCTTCATGCCGGCATCAATGTCCTGCGCCGTCGCCAGGCCTTCTGCCAGCACGAAAAATGCTTCATTGATCATGGGCACCAGAATCCGGTTCACCACAAAGCCAGGTGCATTGCGGACCGTGATCGGTGTCTTGCCCAGGGCCTTGGCCATGGCCTGGACCGCGTCGTGCGTAGCGTCGCTGGTCTGCAGGCCACGGATGATCTCCACCAGCGCCATCATGGGCACCGGGTTGAAGAAGTGCATGCCGATAAAGCGCTCGGCCCGACTCGTGACGGCAGCCAGTTTGGTGATTGAGATGGATGAGGTGTTGGAGGCAATGATCACGTCCGGCGGCACGATGGCGTCGATCTGCTTGAGGATCTTGACCTTGAGATCGTAGTTTTCGGTGGCCGCCTCAATCACCAGTTGCGCTGACTTCAGATCCTCGTAACTCGTGCTGCCCTTGATGCGCGCCAGCGCTGCGTCGCGCTCGGCACTGGTGATTTTTTCCTTCTTGATCAGCCGGTCCAGACTGCCTGCAACGGTAGCCAAGCCCTTGGCGACAGCTGCCTCATTGATGTCAACCATGACGACGTTCAGGCCGCAGACCGCGCACGCCTGTGCAATGCCGTTACCCATGGTGCCGGCGCCAATGATGCCTACTGTGTTGATGCTCATGATGAAGACCTCCGATAAATAGAAAGCAATGTTAACGGCTCGGGGCTGACGCACTTTGACGCAGCTCACGTCGCAGCACCTTGCCGATGGCACTGCGCGGCAGCTCCAGCAAAAACTGCAGGCTGGAGAGGCGCTGGGTCTTGCCCAGGCGCTGATTGGCCCACTGCAGCAAGGCCGGGGGCTCGATCAGCGTGTCGGTCTTGCACACCACATAGGCGGCCGGGCTTTCACCCCACTGCGGCGAAGGCACACCAACCACAGCCGCCTCCACCACGTCCGGATGCTGGCGCAGCACCGCTTCCAGATCGCTCGGATAAATGTTGAAGCCGCCCGAGATGATCAACTCCTTCTTGCGGTCGATCAGCGTCAGAAAGCCGTCGGCGTCAAAGCGCCCGACGTCACCGGTGCGGATGAAGCGTTTGCCGCTGGCGTCGAACCACTCCGCTTCGCGCGTTTTTTCTGCCAGACCGTGGTAGCCCAGCATCATGCCGGGCGAATGACCCACCACCTCGCCGGCCTCGCCCGCGGGCACTTCAGCGCCGCTGTCGTCAATCAATCGAATGTCGTGCCCGCTGGCAGCTTGACCGACCGTATGCAATTTGTCGCGATGCAAGTGGGCTTCGAGGATGCAGGTACCGCCGCCCTCCGTCATTCCATAGAACTCGACCAGTGCGCCAGGCCAGCGATTCAGCACATCGGCTTTCAGGCCAGCAGCAAAAGGGGCGCTGGTGGAAAACTTGACCTGAAAACTCGACAGATCAAAGCTGTCAAATTCGGCGTGCGCCATCAGGCGCTGATACTGAACCGGCACCAGCATGGTGTGGGTAACGCGATGCTGCTGTGCCAGTTGCAGATAGTCAAGCGCCTTGAATTTTGGCAACAGCAGCAGCGTGCCACCGAAGGCGAGCGTGGGGAAGAACACAACCAGCGTGGTGTTGGAATACAGCGGTGTGGACAGCAGCGTAACGGTCTGTGGTCCGTATCCATAGGCAGCACCCCGGCGCACATGCGCCCAGCGCATGCCGTGCGATTGCACAATGCCCTTGGGCTGGCCGGTGGTGCCCGACGAATAGATGATGTTGAAAGGCGACTGCGGTTGTAGTGGCACAGGCGCCGGCTTTTGCCCGGGTGGGGCCAGCCAGTCGTTCAGGGCCCGCCCCACGAGGGCATCGTCCAGGGTCACCGTCGCGCGGGCGCTCAGCCCGCCTTCATGCAGGATGGTGGCATTGGCCGCATCGGTAAAGACCAATTGCGCCTGGGCGTCGGAGACCATGCGTGCCAGGCTGGCGACTGTCGCGCTGGGCGCCAGCGGCGCCACCACCACGCCGGCGCGCAGCGCGCCCAGGAACACTGCAGCGTACTCGATCGACATCTCCGCACAAATGGCAATCGTGTCGCCCGCCCGCAGGCCATCGCGCTGCAATGCCGCAGCTGTGCGATCCATTAGAACGTCCAGCGTGCCATAGTCCAGCTGACGCTCGCCTTCAACCAGCGCGCGGCGCAGTGGATCCTGCGTCGCATGCTGGCGGATCAGATCGGTGATGAGGGCAAATTCGGTTTCGAGCAAAGTCATTTTTGATCGCATAAATATTGAGTATCAGAACGCGACGCCAAATGCAACGCTCTGCATGACCATGAGAATAACCGTAGCGACCAAGGATCCCTCGAACTTTAGAAATGGAGCTTCGTTTGCATTTCGCGTAGCTAAATCACAACAGCCGCAACGGGAAAGACTTGAACGATACATGTTGTATTGGCAGAATCGCAACCCTTGCTAGATTCAAGCTTCGATGCAACGAGTAACCTTGCATCGCTTTCACCCCACGGATCAGCCACCAAATGAAATCCTGTAACCCAATGTAGGTACGCTCCGCCGCCCTGGCTGGATGTGTACATCACTTCAGCCAGTGCGGAACACTCTTGTGTCCTTCGCCCTGGTTCTCGCCAGGGCGTTTTATTTCTAGACTGTGCATATGGGTACTAAAACCTTGGGACTGCGCGACCAAATTGGGCAACGTAGCGAGCGCCTGCGACATATTTCCGTAGAACTTAAATCCGAACTATTCGGGATCAACGATGTCATTGATCGCGTGATCGACGCGGTGCGTGCCTGGTATGTGCTGCCCGAGATCATCAACCGACCGGTGATCGTGAATCTCTGGGGACTAACCGGCACCGGCAAGACACAGTTGACCCGAAGTCTTGCCAAGAAGCTGAACTTCTATGACCGCCTCATCGAGGTTCAGATGGATGGCTATTCCAATGGTGGCGGCAACACCATCAGTGCAATGCTGTCGGAATCGGGCATCTCACAAGGGACTCCTGGAATTCTTGTCTTGGACGAATTCCAGCGCTTTCGTACCATTGAGCGTGACGGCAAGGATCGAAAGGGCGAACGCTACATGGATGTGTGGACGCTGCTGTCGGACGGCAAGCTGCCGCCTAACTTCAGTTTCCTCGGCGAGCTGGAAATGAAACTGGCGGAAGCAGCCTACCGCGAAGAACGCAAGCGTATCAAAGGGCTGTCGGGCGACGATGACGAGGATGATGGCATCGGTCACCTCTTCGATTCAAAAACCCCGCCGGTGGATTCCAAATTCGGCCTTGCACCCTATCAAGCACATGACTTCAGGGAGACCCTCAAACTCAAGGAGTCTGTCGTGGAAATCATGACTTGGTCGCCTGCTGAGCTGCACGCCCGGCTGGTTGCGTTCCGCAATGACCCACGGGCCTGGGAGACAGACTATTCCAAACTTCTGATTTTTGTGAGCGGCAATCTCGACGAGATGTACGCCAACACGGCAGATCGCGTGGAGGACTGCGACACCGACGCCGATGTGTTCCACACCATGACGCTGGGGTTGTCGGTGATTGACGTGAAGCGAGCCCTGAGCGAGCGATTCAAGCCCGAGCAGATTGCCCGACTCGGGAACAACCACGTCATCTACCCTAGTCTCAGCCGCGCCACCTATGAAAAGCTCATCGGGGTCGCAGTGGGTCGCTATCTACAGGAAATTGAAACATCCTCCGGCCTGCAATTCGTCGTCACCGATGCGGTCCATTCGCAAATTTATGCCAACTCGGTGTTTCCGACGCAAGGAACCCGCCCAGTGTTTTCTTCCGTTCACAGCCTTTTAAGTGCGCCACTGGTGAACTTCACCCTTTGGGCGCTAGAACATGGTGCCAGCCCCGGCCAGGTACTGACCATCGATGTGGATATGCAGGCAAAACACCTTGTGGTGCGTTGGGGGGACCTGTCACACAGGATTGGGGTCGCGTTTGAAATCAACAATCTGCGCCAACGCCCCGATCCCAATATGCGCGCCGTTCTGGCCGTCCATGAGGCCGGCCACGGTCTGGTTTATGCGCTTCTGTTCCGGCGGCCGCCGCAAGAAATCCGCATCAATATGGCGACCTTTGCGGGGGGATACAACAGCTTCAACGGATTGAAAGCAAAAACGCGCCGCAATTTCCTGGATGACGTGTGCGTATCCCTGGCTGGTCGTGCCGCTGAAGAAATGGTATTTGGTGTGGACGCTGTGACTTCCGGGAGCGCAGGCGATCTGAAGCAGGCAACGTCACAAATGGCCTCTTTCATACGCCACAGCGCCTTTGGTGAGCACATCAGCCACGTCGACGTCAGCACTCAGGCTGATGAAAATATCAATACAGATGTGTTCAGCACCAACTCGGAGATCGAGGCCGGATTGCGAGCACAGTACAAACGTGCATGCATACTTCTCGAAGACAACAAATCGGTTTTCCTGCGAATGACCCGGGCTCTTGCGGAGGGCGGCGAGTTGGGGCCCGAACAAATACGTCAGTGGCTTGGTCTTGCTGATGAGCCGCAGCGCGATGTGATTGAACCCTTTGAGGCAAAACTTGAACAGTTTGCTCGGGACGCTGCGGCCAATCGGGCCGCTATTCGACAGTTACGCTCTTAGCTAAATTCCTTGGTTTGTCAACGTCGGTACCGCGCGCGCAGGCCGTGTGATAGGCCAGCAACTGCAGCGGCACCACATGCAACATTGGCGACAACTCACCGTAGTGCTCAGGCATGCGGATCACATGCAGGCCTTCGCCGCTTTCGATTTTGGTGTCGGCGTCAGCCAGCACATAGAGCACGCCGCCGCGGGCCCTCACCTCGTGCATATTGCTCTTGAGCTTTTCCAGCAGCGCATCGTTCGGTGCCACCGTCACCACCGGCATGGCACTGGTCACCAGCGCCAGCGGGCCATGCTTGAGTTCGCCCGCGGGATAGGCCTCGGCATGGATGTAGCTGATTTCCTTGAGCTTTAGCGCGCCTTCCAGCGCAATCGGGTAATGCAGGCCACGGCCCAGAAACAGCGCGTTTTCCATCTTGGTAAAGTCCTGCGCCCAAGCCATCACCTGCGGCTCCAGCGCCAGCACTGCCTGCAAGGCGATCGGCAGATGACGCATGGCCTTCAGATGGCGCGCTTCTTCGTCCTCGCTCAAACGTCCCCTGGACTGGGCCAGCGCCAGTGTCAGCAAGAAAAGACCTGCCAGTTGTGCTGTAAAGGCTTTGGTTGAAGCGACACCGATTTCGATGCCAGCGCGTGTGATGTAGGCCAGTTCGCATTCGCGCACCATGGCGCTGGTGGCGACGTTGCAGATGGTCAGCGTGTGTTTCATACCGAGGCTTTGCGCATGCCGCAGGGCGGCCAGCGTATCGGCGGTTTCACCAGACTGGGTGATGGTAACTACCAGGGTTCTGGGATTGGGTACCGAATCGCGGTAGCGGTATTCGCTGGCCACCTCCACCTGGGTCGGAATTCTGGCGATGCTTTCCAGCCAGTACTTGGCAGTACAGCCGCTGTAGTAGCTGGTGCCGCAGGCCAGGATCAGGATCGAATCGATGTCCTTGAAAACCCGGGCCGCGCTGGTGCTACCGTCAAACAGTTCCGGCACGATGCCGTCCACGCCTTCGAGCGTGTCGGCGATGGCGCGCGGCTGTTCGAAAATTTCCTTTTGCATGTAGTGACGGTATGGCCCCAACTCAACCGCACCGCTGTGCGCCTGCACCGTCTTCACCGGTCGCTGCGCGCTGCTCAGGGCTTTGCCGGCCTTGTCGAACAGCCAGTACTTACCCAGTTGCAGATCCACCAGATCACCCTCGTCAAGGTAAACGATCTGATCGGTCACACCCACCAGCGCCATGGCGTCGCTTGCCAGGAAGTGCTCCTGGCCGTCTTTGCCGACCCCCAGAACCAGCGGCGAGCCGGCGCGCGCGCCTACCAGACGGTGCGGTTCGTCCTTGCAGAACACGGCAATCGCATAGGCGCCATGCAGTTGTGGCAAGGCCGCCTTGACGGCTTCAAACAGATCGCCGTCGTACAGGCTGTCGATCAGATGCGCGATGACTTCGGTGTCGGTCTGACTCTGGAAGCAATAGCCTTTGGCTTGCAGGGCAGCACGCAATTCGTCATGGTTTTCGATGATGCCGTTGTGGACCAGGGCGACCCGACCGGCGCGGCTGGCTGCGTCCGGCCCGATACCGTGGCTGAAATGCGGGTGCGCGTTGTGCACCGCCGGTGCGCCGTGGGTCGCCCAGCGCGTGTGCGCAATGCCGGTGTGGCCTTCAAGTTTGCTGGCACTCACTTGCTCCACCAACTCCGCCACGCGCGACGTGCTGCGTGCGCGCTGCAAGCCATCGGCAACCACCGCCACACCACAGGAGTCATAGCCGCGGTACTCCAGTCGAGCGAGTCCCTGCACCAGGATAGGGACAATATTGCGGGTAGAGACTGCACCGACGATGCCACACATAGAATGCTCCAGGAAATGTAGACCCTGATGGTAAAAGTGCTTGTGAGAAATATGTTATCTAATTGTTAATTGTTTTGATGTTTTATTTCATATTTCTTTATTTATGAGTTTTTAGTACGTTTTTTTAATGCTGCTGAAATATAATTACACATTTAGATGCCAAAAACAGCGCCTCTCGCGACACGTAGAATTACCTAAGCTTTAACCCGCTGGCGCCGTGCAGCGTAAATTGATAGCATGCGGGTACTCGCTACCAGAGCGGGCGTCTGTTTAATTGCCCTTGTGGCCGGAGACCTATTTGTCAGCGGAATTCATACTGGAAACGCGTGGACTGACCAAGGAATTCAAGGGATTCGTGGCGGTCAACCAGGTCGACCTGAAGGTCCGGCGCGGCCATATCCACGCGCTGATCGGCCCCAACGGCGCCGGCAAGACCACCTTCTTCAATCTGCTGACCAAGTTTTTGCACCCCAGCAGCGGCAGCATCACATTCAACGGCATCGACATCACGACGGAAAAGCCGGCACAGACGGCGCGCCGTGGCATCGTCCGCTCGTTCCAGATCTCGGCGGTGTTTCCGCACATGACAGTGCTGGAAAATGTGCGCGCCGCGCTGCAGCGCAATCTGGGTACGTCCTTTCATTTCTGGAAAGCCGAAAGCACCCTCACGCACCTGCATGGCCGTGCGCATGAGTTGCTGGCCGCAGTCGATCTGCAGGATTTTGCTGATGAGCTCACAGTCAATCTCCCTTATGGCCGCAAACGCGCCCTGGAACTGGCGACCACACTGGCGCTGGAGCCCGAATTGATGTTGCTCGATGAGCCAACGCAGGGCATGGGACACGAAGACGTGGACCGGGTCACGCAACTGATCAAGAAGGTATCCGCAGGGCGCACCATCCTGATGGTCGAACACAATATGAACGTGGTGGCCAAGATCGCCGACCGCATCACGGTGCTGCAGCGCGGCGCCATCATCGCCGATGGTCCGTATGCCGAAGTCGCCAGCAACCCACTGGTGATTGAAGCCTATATGGGTACGGTTGATACCGAATTGCAGGGAGCTCACTAACATGACCCCCACGCTTGTCGCTTCGCCTACTGCGCTGCCCCCCGGGGGGGCTGAACTTGCTCGGGGCGGCCCGTCGCAGCGTTCGATGAGCCCCGAGCTCCTGAAAATCGAGGACCTGCATGCCTGGTACGGCGAGTCGCACATCCTGCATGGCGTCAATCTGACGGTGCATGAGGGTGAGGTGGTCACGCTGCTCGGGCGCAACGGCGCCGGGCGTACCACCACGCTGCGCGCCATCGTCGGCCTGACCGGCAGACGCAAGGGCTCGATCAAAATCACCGACATCGAAGCGATCCATCTGGCGCCGCACAAAATAGCGCGCCTGGGCGTCGGCTACTGTCCCGAAGAACGCGGCATCTTCGCCAGCCTGAGCGCTGCCGAAAACCTGATGCTGCCACCCACCATCGCTGCCGGCGGCATGAGCGTGGAAGAAATTTACGACATGTTCCCGAACCTCAAAGAGCGTTCCAGCAGCCCCGGTACGCGGCTGTCGGGTGGCGAGCAGCAGATGCTGGCCGTGGCGCGCATCCTGCGCACTGGCGCACGCCTGTTGCTGCTCGACGAGATATCGGAAGGGCTGGCGCCTGTGATCGTGCAAAAGCTCGCCGAGATGATTCTGGCGCTCAAGGCCAAGGGCTACACGATAGTGCTGGTGGAGCAGAACTTCCGTTTTGCAGCGCCGCTGGCCGACCGCTTCTATGTCATGGAGCATGGCACCATCGTCAAACAGTTTGCCCAAGCCGAGCTGACCCAGAACATGGGCATGCTGCAGGAATACCTGGGCGTCTGAGCAAGCCTGATACGAGCTTTTTCACTCTATTTTTCTACCCTTAACTCAACAGGAGACACCATGAAACTCAAGACCCTCGTCGCTGCCATGACCCTCGGCTTTGGCGCTTGCGCATTTGCCCAGGCCCCCGGACCGGTCAGAATCGGTTTCATCACCGACATGTCCAGCCTTTATGCCGACATCGATGGCCCGGCCGGCGGTGAAATGATCAAATGGGCCGCTCAGGACTTCGGCGGCAAGGTGCTGGGGCGCCCGATTGAAGTGTTGACAGCGGATCACCAGAACAAGGCCGACGTCGCCAGTTCCAAAGCCCGTGAATGGATGGACAAAGAAAGCTTGGCCCTGCTGATTGGCGGCACCAATTCCGGCACCTCGCTGGCCATGTCCAAAGTGGCCGTCGAGAAGAAGCGTCCCTTCATCGCCATCGGCGCCGGGTCGGCCCGCCTGACCAACGAAGATTGCACGCCCTACACCATTCACTACGCCTACGACACGGTCGCTCTGGCCAAAGTCGCCGGCACAGCGCTGGTCAAAGCCGGCAACAAGAGCTGGTACTTCCTGACCGCTGACTACGCCTTTGGCTACTCGCTCGAAGGCGACGCCGCGACGGTGGTGAAGGCCAATGGCGGTACCGTGGCCGGTGCGGCACGACACCCCTTGAACGCCTCCGACTTCTCGGCCTTCCTGCTGCAGGCACAGTCCTCCAAAGCACAGATTCTGGGTCTGGCCAACGCTGGCGGCGACTTCACCAATGCGATGAAGGCGGCCAAGGAATTTGGCATCACCAAGACCATGAAGGTTGCTGGTCTTCTGGTGTTCATCAACGACGTGCACAGTCTGGGCCTGTCCAATACCGAAGGTCTGCAACTGGCCGACAGCTGGTACTGGAACCAGGACGATGCCTCGCGCAAGTTTGCCAAACGTTTCTTCGAGAAATACAAGCGCATGCCCTCCAGTCTGCAAGCCGCCGACTACTCTGCCGCAGCGAACTACCTCAAGGCGGTGCAAACGGCCGGCACTACGGACACCGAGAAAGTCATGAGCACGCTCAAGACCATGAAGTTTGACGACTTCTACAGCAAGGGTCAGATCCGCGCCGATGGACGCATGATTCACGACATGTACCTGTTTGAAGTGAAATCCAGCAAGGATTCAACAACACCCTGGGACTACTACAAGACCATCGCCAAGATCCCTGGCGAGCAGTCCTTCACCACGGTGGCGGAGTCCAAGTGCACCTTGCTCAAGAAGTAAGGTAGTGGCAAATTGAGTTTTCGTCATTGCGATGTCTCTCCCCTTCGTCATTGCGAGCCTCGATTGTCATTGCGAGGGAAGCGCGGCAATCCATGCATGGATCGCCGCAGGCCTTCGGCCTTCGCGATGACGAGTGCGGTCGCAGCATTCAAGACATGAATTGACAGACCTTCATGGAAATTTTCGGCATTCCCCATCAGGCTTTTCTGGGCCAGCTGCTGCTGGGGCTGGTCAATGGCGCCTTCTACGCCATGCTCAGCCTCGGCCTGGCCGTCATCTTTGGTCTGCTGGGGGTCGTTAATTTCGCGCACGGCGCGCTTTACATGCTGGGTGCGTTTGCGGCCTGGATCATGTTCGACAAGTTCGGCATCAACTACTGGGCGGCGCTGCTGCTGGCACCGCTGACGGTGGGTACGCTGGGCGTCGTTATCGAGCGTCTTTTTCTCAAGCATCTGTACAAGCTCGATCCGCTGTACGGCTTGCTCTTGACCTTTGGACTGGCGCTGATCTTTGAGGGGATTTTCCGCGAACTCTACGGCGCCTCCGGCCAGAATTACGATGTACCGGCGCTGCTCTCAGGCGCCACCAATCTGGGCTTCATGGTGCTGCCCAATTACCGCGCCTGGGTTGTGCTGGTGTCGCTGCTGGTCTGCCTGGGCACCTGGTACGTGATAGAGCGCACACGGCTAGGCGCTTATCTGCGCGCTGGCACCGAAAACGCCCCGCTGGTGCAGGCTTTTGGCATCAACGTGCCGTTGATGGTGATGCTGACGTACGGCGCTGGCGCGGCGCTCGCCGGCTTGGCCGGTGTGCTGGCAGCGCCCATCATCCAGGTCAATCCACTGATGGGGTCGAACCTGATCATCGTGGTCTTTGCGGTAGTGGTGATCGGCGGCATGGGCTCCATCATGGGCTCCATCGTCACCGGTTTGGGGCTCGGTGTGGTGGAGGGGTTGACTCGGGTCTTCTACCCGGAGGCCTCCAGCATTGTGGTGTTTGTCATCATGGTGATCGTGCTGATGTTCCGACCCGCCGGCTTGTTTGGCAAGGAAAACTGATCCATGACGCCCGCTGCCAAACTGATTCGCCTGACCTACATCGCCCTGCTGATTCTGGCGCTGCTGGCGCCCATGATCGGCCTGTACCCGGTGTTCGTGATGAAGCTGCTGTGCTTTGCCATCTTTGCCAGCGCCTTCAACCTGCTGCTCGGGTTTACCGGATTACTGTCCTTCGGTCACGCCGCCTTTTTTGGTTCCGCCGCCTACATCACGGGCTGGCTGATCAAGATGCAGCACTGGACGCCCGAACTGGGCATTCTGGCCGGCATGCTGGGCGCCGGCGTGATCGGCGTGGTGGTGGGACTGGTTGCGATACGGCGCCAGGGCATCTACTTCGCCATGATCACGATGGCGATTGCCCAGATGGTGTTTTTTGTCTGCCTGCAAGCGCCCTTCACCGGTGGTGAAGACGGCTTGCAAGGCGTACCGCGCGGCGCTCTCTTCGGCTGGCTCTCGCTGGCCTCGGACACCGCCATGTATTACCTGGTGGTGGCGGTCTTTGTGGCGAGCTTTCTGGCCATCTCGCGCATCGTGCATTCACCTTTTGGCCAGGTTCTGAAAATGATCCGCGAAAACGAGCCGCGGGCCATTTCGCTGGGTTACCAGGTCGACCGCTACAAGCTGCTGGCCTTTGCCCTGTCGGCAGCACTGTCGGGCCTGGCCGGGTCCCTCAAGACGCTGGTGATGGGTTTTGCCACCTTGTCAGACGCGCACTGGTCGATGTCGGGCGAGGTGATCCTGATGACCCTGCTGGGCGGTGTTGGCACCTTCTTCGGCCCGGTCTTCGGCGCCGGCATTGTGATTTCGCTGCAGGACATGCTGGCCGACAAGGTAGGCTCGTGGGTCAATGTGATCATCGGCGTCATCTTTGTGCTGTGCGTGCTGGCATTTCGCAAGGGCGTGGTCGGTGAGTTGCAGGCCTTTGTGGAGCGCCGCCGCTCCGCCGCCAAGCCGCAGGCACGTTAGGCCGAACCTGTCTGCGGTGGCAACAGAGTGACTGCGCTTGTTCTCGATGCCACCGATTTGCAGTTGCTCTCGCAGTTGCAGACCGACGCCGCGCTGAGCAACCAGGCGCTGGCTGAGCGCCTTCACATTTCACCGCCAACCTGTTTACGCCGCGTCAAAAGGCTGCACGACGCTGGTCTGATCGAGCGCGAAATTGCCATCCTCAGCGTTGACAAACTGGCCTCGGTGGTAGGCCACGGGCTGTGCGCGATCGTTGAGATCACACTGGATCGGCAGGACAATGCAGCGCTGGAGGCGTTCGAGCAACGGGTCGCTGCGCAGGATGCTGTGCAGCAGTGTTACCGCGTCTCACCCGGGCCCGACTTTTGTCTGGTGGTTCACTGCGCCAACATGCCGGAGTATCTGGCGCTGGTGCAGCAGCTCTTTACGGTAGATGCCAATGTGCGCAACGTCAAGACCTTCTTCAGTATCAAGCGCAGCAAATTCGGCGCCCGGCTGCCGCTGCCCAGCAGACCAGCTTAAGGAGACGGAAATCTAACAATCCACTTGTCATGCCGGACCTGAGGAGCCTGCCCCGGACCTGATCCGGGGGCATCCAGTGCCAAGCACACACTGGATTGCGGATCGAGTCCGCAATGACAATCCGGGGCCGCAATGACAAATTTACGAGCGCCAGAACCTATTTTGTTTTGCTCGGCCGCTTCCAGTTCGGGATGCTGACCTGCCTGGCGCGCGCCACGCTCAGAGCACCCGGTGGCGTGTCCTTGCTCAGGGTCGAGCCACCACCCACGGTCCCACCGGCGCCCACGGTGAGCGGTGCGATCAGCACGCAGTTGCTACCGACGTGCACGTCGGCTTCAATCACGGTGCGGTGTTTGTTGGCGCCGTCGTAATTGGCGGTGATGCTGCCGGCGCCGAAATTGACGCGCTCACCCACCGTGGTGTCCCCCAGATAGGCCAGATGATTAGCTTTGGCGCCGCGTGCCAGACTGGAATTCTTGACCTCGACAAAATTGCCGATGTGCACTTCGGCCCCCAGCTTGGCACCCGGGCGCAGCCGCGCATACGGCCCTACCAGTGAGCCTGCGCCAACCTCGATGAAGTCTTTCGAGCCGCTCGCTCCGCCCTCGATGTGGCTGAAGGCGTGGATGACCGCGCCGGCCCCAATGCTGGCATTCGATATCACACAGTTGGCGCCAATGCGGACATCTTCTGCCAGAGTGACCTGACCTTCGAAGACACAGTTCACGTCAATCGAAACGTCTGCTCCGCACTGCAGGACGCCGCGCACGTCCAGGCGCGCCGGGTCGGCGAGACGCACGCCCTGCTCCATCAGGTGCAAGGCGGTTCGCCTTTGGCAGGCGCGCTCCAGTTCGGCCAGCTGCAAAGGGCTGTTGATGCCAGCCACCTGCAAGGCATCGCTGATCTTGTGCGCCACCACGTCAACCCCATCGGAAACAGCAAACTTCACGATGTCGGTCAGGTAGTACTCGCCCTGCGCGTTGTTCCGGTCGAGCCGCGCCAGCCACTGCTTGAGCTGCCTGGCGGGCAGCGCCATCATGCCGCTGTAGACCTCGGTGATGGCAAGCTGCTCGGCACTGGCGTCTTTTTGCTCGATGATCGCCTGCACCGCCTCGCCGCGACGCACGATGCGGCCGTAGCCCGTCGGATCGGCGAAGTCAATCGTGAGCAGTGCCAATTTGCTGCCGGCACAGGCGGCAATCAATTGTTGCAAGGTGTCGGCGCGTATCAGCGGCACATCGCCCGACAGGATCACGACGACGCCATCGTCACGCAGCACCGGCAACACCTGCTGCACAGCGTGCCCGGTGCCAAGCTGAGGCTCCTGCCGGACGAAGTCGAGCTCAAAGCGTTCGGCCGCACCGCCTTTGCCAGCCAGCGCGGCCTCCACTTCTGCGGCGCCATGACCGGTAATCACGATCACCTGACGCGCCGAAAGCTCGGCCGCCGTATCCACAACATGCTGCAGCAAAGCGCGTCCGGCCAAAAAGTGCAACACTTTAGGTAGTTTGCTCTTCATGCGCGTACCCTTGCCAGCTGCCATGATCACCACATCCACAGCGCCTGGCTTTGTGGAGTTTATAGAAATATCACTCATGCCCGTCTCCCATCAGTCAGCAAGTCGATCCCTTAACTTGCGCCACATTATCGGCGTGCTGCTGGCCGCGCTGCTGCTCTCAGGCTGCAGCGCTGTCAAGCTGGCTTACAACAACGCCCCGGAACTGGGCTACTGGTGGCTCGACGGCTACCTTGATTTCACGTCAGCGCAGTCAAGCCGGGTGCGCAGCGATCTGGCGACCCTGCAAAGTTGGCACCGTCAGCAGGAACTCCCCTTGTACGTCGCAACGCTGGAAAAGTTGCAAGGGATGGCCGTCGCCAACGTCAACTCCGGGCAACTCTGCGACATGACTGACGAGATGCGGTCGCGTCTGCAAGCGCTGCTGGATCGGGCCGAACCAACGGTGCTGGCGGTCTCGCCTACCTTGACGCCGGCGCAACTGACCCACCTGACGCAGCAGTTTGAGAAGCGCGCAGAGAAGTGGCGCGAAGAATGGCTTGGCGGCACAGCACAGGAACGCCGCGAGCGCCGCTTCAAGCAACTGCTGGATCGCGTTGAGACTTTCTACGGCCGTCAGGACAAGGCACAACGTGCCCTGCTGCAGAGCGCCATGGTTGATTCGATTTTTGACGCAGAAATGACCCACCGCGAAGTACTGCGGCGCCAGCAGGACACGCTGCAGACCTTGCGCCGAGTGCAGGGCAGCAAGCGCGACGAGCCCGGCGTACGGTTGGAAATGCGCGGACTGATCGAACGCGCCCTGACTTCGCCTGATCCGGATTACAGAAATTACGCCTCCCGCTTGCAGCTTGAGACCTGCAGCACACTGGCGACCCTGCACAACAACAGCACCGCAGAGCAGCGGCAACACCTGATGGAAACCCTGAAAGACTACGAAGACGATGCGCGTTCTCTGATGACGAACCCGCGCTGAAGCCGCTTAAGATCAGGCCATGGCGATCAGTGTTTTTGACCTTTTCAAGATAGGCATCGGACCGAGCAGTTCACACACCGTCGGGCCGATGCGCGCGGCGCGCCTGTTCGCTCTGGCACTGCAGCGCGACGGTCTGCTGGATGCAACGCACAGCCTCAAATGCGAGCTTTTCGGTTCGCTTGGCGCCACCGGCAAGGGGCACGGCTCCGACAGCGCCGTCATGCTGGGCCTGATGGGGCACAGCCCCGACACGGTGGATGTGCAGGTCGTGCCAGCGCTGGTGGAGATGGTGCGCAGCAGCAAACGCCTGTCTTTGCTGGGCCAGCATTCCGTCATCTTCAACCCCAGCGAGCACCTGCTGCTGTACCAGCGCCAGGCCATGATCGAGCATCCCAATGGCATGAAGTTCAGCGCCATGGATGCGCAGGGCAGGCTGCTCAAGGCGAGCAAGTACCTTAGCGTCGGCGGTGGTTTTGTCGTCACGGCGGGCGCTGCCAACGAGGCGGTGCTGCACGCCTTCGAGAAAACGCCCCACCCGTTTGCATCCGGCGACGAACTGCTTCGCCTGTGCCAGACCCACCAGATGAGCATCAGCGAGCTGATGTGGGCGAACGAGCGCACCTGGCGCAGCGATGCGGAGATCCGCTCCGGCTTGCTCAACATCTGGCGTGTCATGCGGGAGTGTGTCGAACGCGGTCTGACCCAACAGGGCACGCTGCCAGGACCGTTCAATGTGCCACGGCGCGCCCCGGTGCTGGCCGCGCAACTGCGCGAACGCGCCGAGCGCGCACTGGCCGACCCGCTGTCGGTTCTGGACTGGATCAACGTTTACGCCTTTGCCGTGAACGAAGAGAACGCCGCCGGTGGCCGCGTGGTAACAGCGCCTACCAACGGCGCTGCCGGTGTCATTCCGGCGGTATTGCACTACTGTGACCGCTTTATCCTGAATCAGGGTCAGCGCGCTGGCGCGGCTGTCGGTGAGGATGCCGTGATCGAGTTCCTGATGACGGCGGCTGCCATTGGCATGCTGTACAAGCTCAACGCCTCCATCAGCGGCGCCGAAGTCGGTTGCCAGGGCGAGATTGGCGTGGCCTGCTCCATGGGCGCCGCCGGGCTGGCCGCGGTGCTGGGGGGCACCCCGGAGCAGATCGAGAACGCCGCCGAGATCGGCATGGAGCACAACCTGGGTTTGACCTGCGACCCGATTGGCGGGTTGGTGCAGATACCCTGCATAGAGCGCAATGCCATGGGCGCCGTCAAGGCCGTCAATGCCGCGCGCATGGCGCTGGCCGGCAATGGCCAGCACGTCGTTTCTCTGGACAAGGTGATCAAGACCATGCGTGAAACCGGCGCCGACATGAAGACCAAATACAAGGAAACTTCGCGCGGCGGGCTGGCGGTCAATATCGTCGAGTGCTAGGTTTGATATGTTTTCTATTATGGACATATAGTATATATTTTGTCTATAATAGAAAAATGCCACGCAAACCACCAACCGTCTTTCCTCAAGAGCAAAGGCTGCTCTCTGAGCTCGCAGAGCGCTTGAAGCTCGCGCGCAAGCGCCGCAAGCTAAGCAGCACGGTGGTGGCTCAGCGGGCCGGCATCTCTCGCAGCTCCTTGTACAAGGTGGAGACCGGGGACCCCGGCGCAACCTTGGGCACCTACCTTCGCGTGCTGGCCGTTCTAGGCCTGGAGGGCGACATCAGCGCGCTGGCCGCCGACGACAAAGTGGGACGCAAGCTGCAGGACCTGGCATTGGGGCCGTCATGAGAAGCAGCCAAGACAAGGCACTGGAGGTTTGGCTCGACTGCGACCTGGCCCCCGCCTGCCTGGTGGGCACACTCGCGCATGACGGTGGGCAGGTTCGCTTCCATTACGAGCGCAACTGGCTTGGGCAAGCCCGTGCATTCGCCCTCGACCCAGACCTGTCGTTGGACGCGCACCCTTTCTTTCCGAAACCAGAACTGGGCAACTTCGGCGTATTCCTGGACTCCTCACCGGACCGGTGGGGTCAAACGCTGATGAAACGCCGTAAGGCGCTGCAAGCCAAAGACGAGAAACGCACCCCGCGCACGCTGTATGCCTGGGACTTCCTGATTGGAGTGCAGGACTTCACGCGCCAGGGCGCACTGCGTTTTCGCCTTGCCGGCACTGAGGAGTTCCTGGGCAACGAGAAGATGGCAGCACCCCCTGTCACGACGCTGCGCGAAATGGAGGCGGTTGCCTATCAGCTCAGTAGTCGCCGAATCGACGACCTGGATGCGCTGCGCAAGTGGATGGCTGTTCTGGTTGCCCCAGGTGCATCGCTCGGAGGAGCCCGGCCGAAGGCGAATTTCATCGAGGCCGACGGCTCACTCTGGATTGGCAAGTTCCCGGCGCGTGACGATGACCGGGATGTGGGAGCCTGGGAATACGTGGTGCACGGTTTGGCGACAACGGCCGGCATCGACGTCCCACCTGCCAGGTTGGTCAGGCTGAACAACGATTTTCACACCTTCTGTATTCAGCGCTTTGACCGCATCATGGATGCGCGACGTTTCTACGCCTCTGCCATGACCTTGCTGCGCAAGGAGCACAGCGAGGGAAGCAGTTATCTCGAGCTGGCACAGTTTCTACGTTCGAACGGAGACGGCGCCCGTGCGGGAGCCGACCTGGAGCAACTGTTCCGCAGGGTGGCCTTCAACGTGGCCGTCGGAAACAGGGACGACCACCTGCGCAATCATGGATTCGTGCTCGGTGCCAACGGTTGGCAGCTTGCACCAGTGTTCGATGTCAATCCGAATATCGACAAGACCGAACAGGTTCTGAACATCGACGATGTAGACAGTCGCCCAAGCCTGCAGACGGTTCTGAGCACCGCCCCGTTTTATGGACTCTCTGCGGACCGAGCCAAACAGGTCGTCGAAGAAGTCGCATCCGCAGTCGACAGCTGGCGCGACGCCGCGCGCAAGGCCGGCATAGCCGCCGCCGACGTCGAATTGACAACTGGTGCGTTCTCAGCGCATTCCGAATATCGCGCTTAGCGTCAGCCCGCAAACGCACCGCGCTCCTTACGTCATGCCCGCACCACCCAGCGAATTTGCCCTGTACTGCTGTGAACTGCTGTCCACGGTGGGGCCCTGTGTGGCGCGCCGCATGTTCGGCGCCTACGGCATCAGCACCGATGGCCTGATGCTGGCGATTCTGGCTGACCTGGGCAGCGGAGAAAAACTCTGGCTCAAAGCCAGCGAGACGTCGCGGCCCACTTTCGAGGCTGCCGGCTGCGAGCGCTTTGTCTATCTCGCCAAAGGCAAGCCCATGAGCATGAACTATTACAGCATGCCCGACGAGGCACTGGAGTCGCCTCAGGCCATGGCGCCCTGGGCGCGCATGGCGCTGGAAGCGGCGCTGGCGGCACGCCTGCCACGAACCGTGCGCAAGGCCAAAAGACCGGTTTAGGCAACCCAGTTCTCGACCCTTACACCCTTCACGCGGACGAACTCGCGCTCGTTGTTGGTGACCAGTCATTCAGAAACTCTCCCGCTCCTGGGGTGGCGTGTCA
>CAITQH010000160.1 GCA_903894475.1 uncultured beta proteobacterium | reverse complement strand
TTCCGGTCGCCTAAGGTTGGCGCTGTCCGACACGCAGTAAACGCCGCGTAGCGGCCTCCGGTTGCTTTGTCCGGGACGAGTGACCAGTTAGATCGGTCGACATTGGTAAATCGCATGCCTTGCGCTTCTCGGTTCAGTCCCAAACATTTTGCTCGGCGAAGATGCGCCCGCCGAGCGACCTGATTCGGATGCGAGCCTCCTCAGTGAAGTCGAAGCCGATCACGGCGAGGCGCATGGACGGACTCTCAATGCCGTTTAGCGACTTCATCAGGTCCTCCAAGGTCACCACATGCCGCTCACCCGTCTCGAAAACGAGAAGATCGATAGGGTCAGTGCCCAACGCAGCGATGCCGACGCTCGTCCTGTAACGGAGCGGCAACCTCGACCAAACGGCTGCTGCATCCACAGCGGGGTAAAGCGAAGCGGTTGTTCCCATCTCGATTGGTCTAACGTCGAAATTCACCGACGCAAAGCGTCCGGTGGAATGACCAGTTAACGGACATGTTCATGTGGCCACCGCCGTGGATTACGTGAATTGTGAATGACGGCCAACACGTGAACCATATCATTCTTGACCGTGTAAAAAACGCCATAGTGAAACCGTGGCAAGAGTGTGCGGCGAACGGCTCCACCGGAAAACTTCAAGCGGTACGCCACGAGCCGCTTTTTAAATGTGCCTTTACTTGATCCCAGGAATAACCGGCCTCTGGGTTTCGCTCAAAGTCGGCCAAACGCGCCTCGAGTTCTGTTTTTAGCTCGGGCGAGACCTCAATGGCGTGAGGGAAGGCAGCTATGCTTTCCCAAATCACTTCAACGAGCTGAATACGCTCATGCACAGGCAGTTCCAAAATATCGGCAACAGAAATTTGGTTCATGAGATGTAGATTACCACGGACGCTGTTCTGCGGCCTAACGTCGAAGTTGAGCCGCGAGCGGCGGCTGAGCACGGAAGGCCCAGAATGAAATGGGGGCCTGTAGTGACCAGCCGTTGCGAGTCGGCTCGAACGCAAGGTTAGGCCGCACTTAGCGGAACCTGGCGCGCACGGCGCCTTCCAGAGCGCTGCGCTCCAGGCGAGCTTGAGGCGCAAACTGTGCAAGTAGCGACTCAACGCAAACTCGCGTGCCCGCTGAAGCGAGCGGCCCCAGTCGAATTACTGCGTTATCGAAGGCGTCTGGGGCCATAGTCACGTCGATGTGGCTGATGCCAGGATCAATGTTGTTAACCAAACTATTGCTCATGAACTGACCAATGGTTTCCGAGAACGCTTTTGAGCCGGGCCCTTCCGGTGGTGCCGGCAGCGACGGCATAGCAAATAGCGAGAACCGATACTCTTTCTGGAATGACCATTCAGAGGATTTCTTGCGCGGAAGAAGCGGCAGGCCATCAATCTTCAGATTTACGGTGCCGTTCGATTGAATCTCTCGCCGGATAGATCGGTCGTAGACGGCCTGGATGTCGTCGACGTAATCGACGGCACCTGCGAAGTGCTCTTTCTTCAGAAACATCGGCGCAATGAAGTAGGTCGGACCCCAGAGGTCTTCGAACGGAATGGGACTCAGAAGGTCTCCACTCCACTGAATACCCGACCACTGTGCCTTGGGACGTAGCGGTGCATCATGGAAGGGGTACTCCGCTAGCTCAATCCGAACGCCACGCATTTCGTGGCTATACATGCTCCACTGGGGGATGCTCTCTTCAGCTTGCTGCGTCCAGCAGCTTACGAAGAAGTACTTTCCGAAGTTAACACCAGCATGCGTCTGAGCTTCACGCATGTCGTCAACGCCATCTAGACGCGAGAACCGCAGCTTGCGGGTGCTGAAGATCATCGCCAGCGACTCAACACTGGTGTAATGGTAAATGCGCTGCAGAGGCATGATTGTGCGGCCTAACGTTCGAGCTAAGCGGGCGACGACGGCAGGGCGCGCTGGACAGCAAGCGCAAAATGGGGCGAAGCCCCAGCGCTTGATGGCCAGCGTGGCCTGCCGTTGGCGCTCCGCTTGAGCGAGGGGTTAGGCCTCACTCGGCGCTCTCCCGCTGATTGCGCTTGTAGTACCAAAGGCGTTGAGTCTTTGCCGCCTTGAGATACAGCTCGTCTGGTGGCGTCGTTCCCTTGTTTTCCTTGCGCTGGAGAATGAGTGCTCTCCATTTCTCTTCCTGCCAGCGGTAGGTGACGATAGGCGTCTTGCAAAGACTTTCCAAGTCCTTCCAGGTGAAGGACTCGCGCTGCGACAGGTAGTAGTCAACCATCATGATGTACAAATCGCACCCAGCTTGATGCCAAGACGCGATGTTCCGTATGAGTACATGGTCGCCACCAAGCCGACTCGAAACCTCATCTACAAGTTCGTGCTCGAAGGCGACGTAGTTGGCGCGATCCAAGAAAACCATCATCTGTTCGAGATTGCGTTCCGTGATCTGTTTGGTCTTGCGTATCTGCACGACGGCAATGACAAGGCCAACCACGCCAACAAGCCAACCAGAAAGTGTCCAGAAGTCGGGCATAGCGGTCCAGAGTGTGTTGTGAGGCCTAACGTAATATCCAGAGCAAAACCTGCTCGTGATACTGGGTGTTGCTCGATAAACTGGGCATCGAATCCTCCTGAACGTGGCTTGCCGCCTTGGTTTTTATTGTCTATACCGGACAAACGTCCAGTATTAAAAATTCCATGAAACCCGGCAACCCTCCGCTGCAAACAATCCGCTTGCTGGATCAGTTGCGTGAGCGCATTCGGTATATGCACTATAGCCTTGCAACTGAAAAAGTCTACCTTTACTGGTTGCGCTTCTTCATTCGGTGGTCTGCTCGCAACGGTCAGATACGGCATCCGCGAGATGGGCGCGCTCAGCGCAGCGACGCGGCAATCCATTGACGGCGTGGATCGCCGCGGCCCGCGGCCTCGCGATGACGAAATGAGTGGTCTCGCGATGACGCACGGCGCGTTTTCGTGACGGCGCGTTTACCAAACGATTGTTTGGTATACTGCACGGCAACAACAAATCCGTGCAATGAACACCCGCTCCAAATCCCACGTCGACAGCCGACTGCCCAAGGTGCTGGATCAGGCTGCAAAGCTGTTTCGCACGCAGGGTTTTGAAGGCACATCGGTACGCGACATTGCGCGGGCCGTGGGCATGCTGCCGGGCTCGCTGTACTGTCACTTCGCCACCAAGGAAGAACTGCTGGCCGCCGTTTACCTCAAGGGCGTCGAGCAGATCAGTGCGGCCGTGCAGACTGCCGTGCAGTTGCATGCCGATCCCTGGGAGCGGCTGCAGGCGGCCTGCGTGGCCCATCTTGAATCGATTCTGCAGGACGATGACTACGCCCAGGTGGTGATCCGGGTCAGGCCAGCTGCGCCAGCGAAGGCTGCAGTGCAGGCGTGAGTAGCCGAACAAAGTCAATCTATCAACCACCAAATTTAGCGAAGAAAGTATGGTTCAAGCCTTTTGAAGGCTAGCAAGGCAGCAAAGAGTGAAGTGATGTGAAAGAGGTCAGACCGAAGAAAAGCAAAACCTGAATCCCGGACCGGACATAAAAAGTCCGTGATCAAGATGAGGTGCTTGTCAGCGAATATGCATCAGGGCCATCGGGCCAGTCCGGGCAACCAGACAGACTACGAAATCATGGCCGGATATAACTACGCAGCCGATTCTTTTGCAAAACAACACAAATTCTTCTTGCTATCCGGGAGGCATCCATATAAGTCCGGGATGACAAATCTGCGCATCGCAATGACAAACCGCAAATCGCCATGACAACAACGCATCTGATCTGCATCCTGGGTGCGGAGAGCACCGGCAAGACGACGCTGGCACAAGCGCTGGCAGGGCATTTTGATTGTCCCTGGGTGCCGGAGTATCTACGTCAGTTCTGCCAGACCCAGGGCAGAACGCCAGAGCGGGCGGAGCAGGCGCAGGTGATCGAGACACAGGTTCGCTGGGAGTCTGCAGCATTGGAGCGGGCACGCCAGCAGCAGGCACGGTTTGTGTTCTGTGACACAGCACCACTCCTGACTGCCATCTACAGCAACTACATCTTTTCTGACCCATCCCTGCTGCCACAGGGTCGCTCGCTGCATGCGAGTTATGCCCTGACGCTGCTGCTCGCGCCCGACATCGATTGGGTGGCCGACGGCCTGCAGCGCGACGGCGAACATGTTCGCGCACCCGTGCACCAGTTCATTGAGCGCGAACTCACCGCGCTGGCGTTGCCCTTTGTGCAGATTGGGGGTGTCGGCGACAGTCGATTGAAGGCTGCGCTGGAATATATCCATCAAACCGGTTCGGATTCCCGTGCTTCGATGGTCTCGTGCGGGGGCGTTGCGAGCGTCAACGAATCAGGTTCTCAATCAGTACTGCCATACCCATCCCGCTTCCCAGACACATGCTGATGACGCCGTAGCGCCCCCTGGTGTCTGCTAAATGGTGCATTGCAGTGATCGTCATGCGAATGCCGGTTGCGCCCGGCGGATGGCCAATGCTGATGCCACCGCCATACAGATTCGTCTTCTCCCGCGAAATGCCCAGTTGCGCCTCTGCGTGCAAGTTGACAACTGCAAACGCCTCGTTGATTTCAAAATAGTCAATATCGGCTACGGTCAACCCGTTCTGTCGCAACAGCTTGGCAATGGCCGGAACAGGCCCGGCACCCATGATCTCGGGCGGTACACCAGCAACTGCGTAATCGACCAACCTCGCCTCGGGCAGCGCTCCCACCGGGAGACTATCAACACGTGCCACCACCAAGGCGGCAGCACCGTCCGTCACACCGCTGGAACTGCCTCCGGTCACCGTGCCATCTGCTTTGAAGGCAGGCTTGAGCGTTGCCAGTTTCTCACGCGTGAGATTGAAGCGCGGGTACTCATCAATGGCGAAGCTGCGAGTCCCCTTGCGACCATCCGGAACATCGATCGGCTCAATCTGGCGCGCCAGAAAGCCCGACTCAATCGCGGCCTGCGCGCGCTGCTGGCTCATGAAGCCCCAGTCGTCCATGGCCTCCCGACGGTAACCGAATCGATGCGCCAGTTCTTCGGCCGTGTCGCCCATCAGTGCCTTCGAAAATGGACAGCGGTAAATGGCGTCCAGGCCGTCTTCCATGGTGACCGGACCCCGCACCGCGCCATAGCGCATAGCGCGCGAGACATAGGGCACGCGACTGAAACTTTCACCGCCCGCAGCGATCGCAATCTGGCTGTGGCCGCTGGCAATCTGCTCGGCCGCGCTGACGATCGATTGCGTTCCGGATCCGCAGGCACGGGTTACCGTCAAAGCCGAGCTTTCTATCGGAAGGCCTGCGTCCAGCGCGACCTTGCGGCTGATGAACGGCCCATCATGGTCAACTACACCAACGAGACCAAATACCAGGTGATCGATCTCGCTGGCCGAAACGCCACTGCGCCTGATTGTTGCGCGCGCAACGTGCGCGCCCATCATGGAAAGCGCAACGTCACGCAGCGACTTCCCAAAGTCACCAAACGCGGTGCGCGCACCGCCCAACAGCACAATATTGTCAAAAGCCATGGTGTTTTCCCCAAGATAAAAAGTTCTGCAAGGCCCCGATCGGCGCTTGCAGTTCTTCCGGTCGCATGATATTCTGCGATCATCTTACCAAACAACTGTTTGCTTACCAAATTCCCATGACCGATGTTGAAAAGCAGCGAGCGCCTCAGCTTGAAGTGACAGACATGCACCTCAGCTTTGGTGGCATCCACGCATTGGCGGGAGTAAGCTTGACGGCCCGCCGCGGCGGGATCACCGCCGTCATCGGCCCCAACGGCGCCGGCAAGACCAGCCTGTTCAACACCGTCTCCGGCTTTTACAAGCCGCAGCAGGGTCAGGTCAAACTCAACGGCCAGGACATCACAGCGCAGCCGCCGCACCGGCGCGCTGCCATGGGCCTGGCCCGCACCTTTCAAAACGTGGCCTTGTTCCGCGGCTTGACAGTACTGGACAACATCAAACTCGGTGGCCACACACGACTCAGTTCGAACCCCTTTTCGGCGATGTGTTACCTGGGCGCAGCCAAGCGCGAAGAAATGGCCTTGCGGCGCGAGATCGAACGCGATGTCATCGATTTTCTGGAAATCGACCATATTCGCAACCTGCCGGTAGCCGGACTGGCTTACGGTCTGCAAAAGCGTGTCGAACTGGCGCGCGCGCTGGCGATGCAGCCCGAGGTTCTGATGCTCGACGAACCGGTGGCCGGCATGAACCGCGAAGAGACAGAAGACATGGCCCGCTTCATCCTGGACATCCAGGAGGAGCGCGGCATCACGGTGCTGCTGATCGAGCACGACATGGGGCTCGTCATGGACATCTCAAACCACGTGGTGGTGCTGAACTTTGGACAGGTCATTGGCGAAGGTCGCCCATCCGAGGTGCGCGCCATCCCGGAAGTCATTCGCGCCTACCTGGGCGAAGCCGGCTTGCACAAGGTGGCAGCATGATGAGCGGCGCGTTTGATTGGGCCGCCCTGCTGGAGTATTGCGTGATCGGCCTGCTCTCAGGCGGCCTGCTGTCGCTGATCGCGCTGGGCTTTGTCCTCATTTACAAAGGCACTGGCGTCATCAACTTTGCCATGGGCGAGTTCATGATGCTGGGCGCCTACTTTTTCTATACCGCCAAAGTGCTGTGGGGCTTACCCATGCTGCTGGCGCTGTTGCTTTCGTTCATTGCGGTGGCCGCCTGCGCTGCCGTGATTGAACGGACGATTCTGCGGCCCTTGTCGGGCCAGCCGGTGATCTCGGTTCTGATGGCAACCATCGGACTGGGCAGTACCTTGCACGGCGGTGTGGACGCGATCTGGGGCGGGCGCAACTACGAGATGCCGGCGCTGCTGCCGCGCACGCCGCTGGTCATCGGCGAAGTGCTGATCCCGGGACAGTTGATGTGGAGCTTTTTGCTGGCCACCATTGTCATCGCCGCTTTCACACTGTACTTCCGCTACTCCAAGACCGGCCTGTCGATGCGTGCGGCAGCGAGCGACCCGATGACTGCCTACGTGATGGGGATTGACGTGCAGGCAACGCAGCGCCTGACCTGGATCTTTTCCGGCCTCGTCGGCGCCCTGACCGGCGTCATCGTGGCCTCCACTACCAGTCTCTCACCCGCGGTTGGCAGCGCCGCGCTCGGCGTTCTGGCGATCATCATTCTGGGCGGTCTGGACAGCATTGCCGGCGCCATCGTTGCCGCACTCATTGTCGGTCTGATCCAGAGCCTGACGGCCGGCTACCTGGGTGGCAAGGTGCGTGATCTCGTGCCCTACGCGACGGTTTTGGTCATCCTGCTGATCCGGCCCTACGGCCTGTTCGGCACACGGCAAATCGAAAGGTTGTAGGCATGAGAATCAGGGACTTCCGGGTCAGCTACGAACACGATGAGTCGATCTGGAGCACCGCAACCCAATTGGGCTGGCTGGCGGCACTGGCCGGGTTGCTGTTGGCGCTGCCGTTCCTGACCAATGGCTATGTGGTCAGTCTGGCGTGCATGCTGGGCATCCACATCATCGCCGCCAGCGGGCTGAACCTGATGACCGGCTACACCGGATTGATTTCGCTGGGGCACGCCGCGTTCATGGGTGTGGGCTGCTACACCGCCGCCTATTTCGCGCAGCGCGGTGTTCCATTCTTCCTGACCCTGCCACTGGCCGGCGCCTTCACGGCTTTACTCGGTCTGTTGGCCGGTCTGCCCAGCCTCAAGATCAAGGGGCTGTACCTCGCGGTGGCAACGCTGGCGATGCAATTCCTGCTCGAATACGTGTTTCGCGAGTGGGACTCCGTCACCGGTGGCGTGCGCGGCGTGAACGTTCCAAACGCCAGCCTGTTCGGCTTCGACCTGCTCAATGACAGGCGCATGTACTACCTGATTGTTCCGGTCGCTGCGCTGATGCTGGTGGCTGCCCGCAACCTGTTTCGCACCCGGGTCGGGCGCGCCTTCATCGCGATTCGCGACAAGGACATTTCGGCCGAGGTGTTGGGTATCAACCTGCTGCACTACAAACTCGCCGCGTTTGCCATCGGTTCGTTCTATGCCGGCGTTGCCGGTGCGCTGCTGGGCTACTTCTACCGGGCCATGACGCCCGAATACTTTACGCTGCAACTTTCAATCTTCTATCTTGCCGTGATCATTGTGGGTGGCCTCGGAAGCCTGACCGGAACCATACTCGGCGCTGTCTTCATGACCCTGGTACCCGAAGTCCTGCGCTACCTCGTTGTGCTGGGTGCCCGGTGGGTACCTAACGCGACGGAAATCCTGAGTCCGATGCAGCAGATCGTGTTTGGCCTGCTGATCATCGGCTTTCTGGTATTGGAGCCGCACGGATTGTTTGTCGTCTGGCAACGTCTGCGACGTTTCTTTCACCTTTGGCCCTTTAGATCGTGAATCATTTTTTAACAGGAGACCTACCATGAGCCGCATCGAAACCCAATCCAGCTATTTCCAACGCCGGCGCATTCTTGCCGCCGCACTGGGCGCGACCGGGCTCTCAGCCTGGCCGTTCTCGCCGGCCATTGCCGACAACGGCGACATTGTGATCGGTGGCGCGCAGCCGATCACCGGCGTATTCGCCTTTGCCGGGGTCGGACTGAATCAGGGACTGGGTGACTATTGCGAGTGGCGCAATTCCAAGGGCGGCATTGCCGGGCGCAAGTTGCGCTATATCGGCGAAGACTCGGGCTACAAGATGGATCAGGCAATGAACATCTTCAAGAAGATCATGGGCGCGCACCAGGCACCGCTGTTCTACGGCGACTCGACCGGATGGGCAAAAGCCGTTTCCAAGGAAGTGAGCCAGCTCGGCAGCACGCTGACCAGCAGCCCGAGTTTTTCCTCTGATCTGGCCGACCCCAAGAATGTTCCCTACTACTTCATGGCCGGACCGACCTATACCGCGATGGGTGAAATCCTGCTCGAATACATCAGCCGATCAGCGCGCGGTGCGACCAAGCCTGCCGTTGCTCTGGTCTACAGCGACACCGAATTCGGGCGTGACCCGATTGCGGGCATCAAGGCGCGCGCACAAGCGTTGCAACTGCCAATCGTGCAGGAAATCGTGACCAAGCCGGGCGCTGTTGACATCTCCAGTGAGGTTGCCAAACTGCGCCGCGCCAAGCCTGATTTTGTGATTTTTCACGGCTATGTGCTGGCCCCCATTCCCGAGTTCATCAAGCAGATGCGCGAATCCGGCATGAACGCCACGCCCATGGGCACGATCTGGAGCATGGACAAGACCACGGTCGAGGCCATGGGCGCAACGGCACAGGGCTGGATGGGCGTGATGCCCTACCGTTACAGCTACGAAACCAAGGACGCACCCATGATGCAAACGATCAAGGACTTCGTCGCCAAGACGCGTCCCAGTATGAGCTATACCCCGCTTTTTTATACCCATACCTGGCTGGTTGGCATGATCTTCTCTGAAGTCATCGAGCGCTGCCTGAAAGCCGGCAAACCACTGACTGGCGTGAACATGAAAGCAGCGCTGGAGAGCATCATCAACTGGGACACCGGCGGCATCACGGGCTTGCCGGTTTCCTTGAAAGACCACCACATCGCTTCCGGGCGCGTCTATGCCTATGACAGCGCCAGCAAACTGATGGAGCCAGCCAGTGGCTGGATCACCACCGCATGATCGAAGTCGCAGGGAGCGGGGCCACAGCACCGATACTGGTACTGGAGAATATCGAGGTCGTGTACCAGCACACGGTGCAGGTCCTGCGCGGTCTGTCGCTTAACGTTCCTCACGGCCAGATCGTCGCCTTGCTGGGCAGCAATGGCGCCGGCAAGACGACCACCCTCAAGGCGATCTCGGGTTTGCTGCCCTTGGAGGTCGGCCATGTCCGCTCCGGCAGCATCCAGTATCAGGGCGAGAACATCGCCCGGGTGGCGCCGCACCTGCTGGCACGCCGTGGCATCGGGCATGTGCGCGAAGGGCGCCATGTTTTTGAAGATCTGACGGTCGAGGAAAACCTGATCGTCGCCGGCAACGCGCTGACCGGGCGTGATGCAAAACCCGATACCGCCATGATCTACGAGTACTTTCCGCGCCTGAGTGAGCGGCGATTGCAACGCGCCGGCTATCTTTCCGGCGGTGAGCAGCAGATGCTGGCGATCGGACGGGCGCTGCTTGGACAACCGAAATTGATGCTGCTCGATGAGCCCTCGCTGGGCCTGGCACCACTCGTGGTGCAGGACATCTTTGGCATCATCGAGCGCATCAATCGCGAACAGAACGTTGCCATGCTGCTGGTAGAGCAAAACGCCATGGCGGCCTTTGACATCGCGCACTATGGCTACATCATGGAAAGCGGCAAAGTCGTCATTGACGGCCCCGCTGCCAGCCTGGTGAAAGACCCGGACGTCCAGCGTTTCTACCTCGGCTACGGCGAGGGCAATAACGAGATCGCAAGCTTCCGAAGTGTCAAACACTACAAGCGGCGCAAGCGGTGGCTGTCATGAAACCCTTTGACGACGTCACCACGCTGACCCTGCCGCAGCAGTTGCGCTACTGGGCCCGAACCTGCCCGAAGCAGGTGGCCTTGCGCCAGAAAGACTACGGCATCTGGGAAGAAGTGAGCTGGTCGGAATACGAACAGCAGGCGCGCTGGTTCGGTCTCGGATTGATGGCGCTCGGTCTGCAGCAGCGGGCGCATTGCGCCATCATTTGTGACAACCGCAAAGAGTGGGTTTTCGCCCAGCTCGGTTGCGGCCTGGTGGGCGCCGTGACAGTTGGCATTTATTCGACCTCGCCGGCACCAGAAATCGAATACCTGTTGGCCACCGCCGATGCCAGTGTTGTTGTCTGCGAAGACCAGGAACAACTCGACAAGGTGCTGGAGGTCAGGGCACGGCTGCCAAAATTGAAGCACCTGGTGCTGATTGACCCGCGTGGCGTGCGTCACTACCAGGTTGACGGTCTTTCAACTTTTGCAGAAGTAGTGGCGCAGGGCCAGACCTATGAGGCAGTGCATCCCGGCCTGGTTGAGGACCGGCTGCGGCAGCAGGCGATGGACGACATCGCGCTGATGATCTTCACCAGCGGTTCAACCGGGCGTCCGAAGGCCGCCATGATCAGCTATGGCAACATTTCGGCCATGGCGGCCGGCAGCGATGCCATCTACCAATGCACGCCATCGGATTCAACGGTGTCGTATCTGCCCTTGTGTCACGTTGCGGAACAGATCTATACCGTCTGCCTGCCCTTACGTTCGGGCATGGTGGTCAACTTTGCGGAGAGCCTGCGCACGGTGCAAGGCGACCTGCGCGAAATCGGACCGACAATTTTTCTGGGTGTGCCGCGCATCTGGGAGAAGTTCCATGCGGCCATCGAAATCAAGGTGCGCGAGGCCGGTGGACTGCGCCGCCAACTGTATGAACGCGCCATGGCAACAGTGAAGCCGTTGGCCGAAGTCCCGAAGACGCAATGGTCCTGGCGCCAGCAGCTTGGCTACTGGTTCTGGTATTTCCTGTTGTTGCGCGCCCTCAACAACTACATCGGCCTGCGCAAATGCCGGATTGCCATTTCAGGCTCGGCACCGATTTCCCCCGACATGCTGCGCTTTTTTCGCACGCTGGGGGTTTCGATTCGCGAAGGCTATGGCATGACCGAAACGGCCGGCCTGGTAACGCTGCAACGCGGCACCGACTCGCCGCTTGGCACGGTGGGTTCCGCCCTGCCCGGCATCACGCTGAAGATCGCCCCGGATGGCGAGTTGCTGATCCGTGGCGCTTCGATCTTCAAGGGCTATTACGGCAATGAAGAGGCGACGCGACAAGCCATCGACGGCGAAGGCTGGCTGCAAACCGGTGACGTGGCCTTGGCGGTGGGCGACGAGATCCGCATCGTCGACCGCAAGAAGGACATCATGATCACGGCCGGCGGCAAGAACATTTCGCCCAACGAAATTGAGAATGCACTCAAGTTCAGTCCCTACATCAAGGAAGCGATCATCATCGCTGACCGTCGCGCCTTTGTGACAGCGCTGATCCAGATCGAGTTTGAAACCGTCGGCAAATGGGCCGAGGAGCAAGGTCTGGCCTATACCCACTTTCGCAGCCTGACTGAACTGGCCCGCGTGCGCGAGTTGATTCAAGTCGAAGTCGACCGCGTCAACGCGCGCATGCCGCAGGTCCAGCAGGTTCGCAAGTTTTGTCTGTTGAAAAAAGAACTCGACCACGACGACGGTGAAGTGACCGCCACGATGAAGGTCAAGCGCAAGAGCATTGCCGAAAAATTCAGCGCGTTGATCGAGGGAATGTACGGTCGTTCTGCTACGCAAGAGGAACCCACATGAATCAAATACGGTTTGATGGCCGGGTGGCGGTCATCACCGGCGCCGGCGGCGGCCTCGGCCGCGCCCACGCGCTGCTGCTGGCCGAACGCGGCGCCATCGTCGTCGTCAACGACCTTGGCGGCCTTGTCAATGGTGCCGGCGGCGATGCGACAGCGGCGCAGCAGGTGGTACGTGAAATCGGGGCCGCTGGCGGCCAGGCACTGGCCAACTTCGACGACATTGCCACACCGGCAGGCGCGCAAAACCTGATTGACACAGCGACCCAGGCTTTTGGCCGGGTCGACGTGCTCATCAACAACGCCGGCATTCTGCGCGACAAGACGCTGTTCAAGATGGACCCCGCCGACTTTGAGGCTGTCGTGCGGGTTCATCTGCTGGGCTCGGCCTGGTGCGCGCGCGCGGTCATGCCGGTGATGCAAAAGCAGTTGTACGGCCGCATCGTGATGACCACTTCGGCCGCCGGTCTTTATGGCAATTTCGGTCAAAGCAACTATGGCGCAGCCAAACTCGGCGTCGTCGGCTTGATGAACACGCTCAAACACGAGGGCGCGAAATTCGGCGTCTGTGTCAACACCGTCGCACCGGTGGCCCTGACGCGCATGACCGAAGGCATCCCGCTGGGTTCCCTCATGAGCGATGCCACGCCCGAGCGCGTCGCCGCAGGGGTCGTGTTTCTGGCCTCGGAGATGTGCCAGTTGAGCGGGCAAATCCTGTCGGCCGGTGCTGGCTACTTTTCAACCGTCCGCATCGTTGAGGGCCGCGGTCTGCAAGCGCCGCTGGACCAGGTCTCGCCCGAGTATGTGGCCGAGCACTGGGCACAGATTGCCGACGAATCGGCGGCGCGCGGCTTTGACAGCGCGACCGAGGCACTGGTCACAACATTCGGAAAGCCCTGATCCATCGTGCCGCTTGACCCACAAGCCCTGTTGCAGCGAAAACTGCCCAGCGTGCGCCAGCGTTACGAGGCGCGCGACACCATCCTTTACGCGCTCGGTGTTGGCGCGGCCCAGGGATCGGACGCATGGGACGAGCGGCACCTGAGCTTTGTCTACGAAGCAAACCTGCAGGCCTTGCCGACGCTGTGCGCCATGCTGGGCGACCCTGGCTTCTGGATGCGCGAGAGCGACACCGGACTCGACTGGCAAAGCTTGGTGCACGGCGAGCAGTTCATGCAATGGCTAACACCGTTGCCGGCCGTTGCGGAGGTCATTGGGCACAATCAGGTAGTCAGGGTTGAGGATCGCGGCGCCGGGCGCGGCGCCGTCTTTGTCGTGGAGCGCAACATTTGTAGCGCTCAGACCGGGCAATGCTGGGTGCGATCGCAAACCACAGTCTTGGCGCGCGGCAATGGCGGCTTCAGCCCGCCCGGTGGCCCTTTGTGCAGTGTCGGCCAGCCCAGGATGGCTCTGGCAGCCCCGATCCCGCATCGCCCGCCAGACCACAGCGTCAACAGAAACACAGCGACCCAACAGCCGCTGCTGTACCGCCTTAGTGCGGACCTCAATCCCCTGCACGCAGCCCCGGCCATCGCACGTCAGGCCGGTTTCGAGCGGCCGATCATGCATGGCATGTGTACGTTCGGCATGCTCGGCATGTTGCTGGTCTGCGAATTCTGTGCTTTTGACTGCACCCGACTCAGCGAGATGCGTGCACGGTTTACTGCGCCGCTGTACCCCGGCGAAACCATCCGTTGCGATTTCTGGCAAGACGGGGAACTGGTGCAATTCCGCGCCACATGCGTTGAGCGCGAAGCGGCCGTGCTCGACTTCGGTTCGGCACGGATACGACAACAAGGAAATACACCAGGAGTCCCGGCATGACCGACTTAACACCCGCAACAGGCCCTCTACGGAGCCCGGAGCACGATGATTTTCGTGTCAGCGTGCGTCGCTTTATTGCCGAGGAGATCACTCCCCACCACGCCGCCTGGGAGCGTGCCGGTCAGGTCCCGCGCGCGCTGTGGCGACGCGCTGGCGAGCTGGGGCTGCTGTGCCTGACCGTGCCGGAACAGTACGGCGGTGCAGGCGCGGACTTCAGCTTCAGCGCCATCGTGGTCGAGGAAATGGCATTCGCCGGCGCCACTGGCCCCTTGTTCTACCTGCACTCAGATATCGTCGCGCCTTATCTGCTGCACCACGGCACCGAAGAGCAAAGGCAGCACTGGTTGCCGCGCATGGCGCGCGGCGAGGTCATCGGTGCCATCGGCATGACCGAACCCGGCGCTGGGAGCGACCTCGCTTCAATCCGCACACGCGCCGAACGTGATGCTGGCGAATGGCGCATCAACGGCCAGAAGATATTTATCTCCAACGGCCAGATCGCGGACCTGGTGATACTGGCGGTCAAGACCAACCAGGCACTTGGTGCACATGGGGTGAGCCTGCTGCTTGTCGAGTGCGACCGCCCTGGTTTCACCCGGGGCCATCGGCTCGAAAAGGTGGGAATGCATGCGCAGGATACATCCGAATTGTTCTTCACCGATGTCCGGGTGCCCTTGGACTGCCTGTTGGGAGAAGAAGGCAAGGGCTTTCGACTGATGATGAACGAGTTGCCTCAGGAGCGGTTGCTGGTCGCCATTACCGCGGTGGCGGCGATGGAAGCGGCGGTCGCCTGGACCCGTGAGCATGTGATGCAGCGACAGGCATTTGGTAAGCGCCTGGCTGACAAGCAAACGATTCGACACCGTCTCGTAGAGGCCCACGCCAACACCGTGGTGGCACGCAGTTTTCTCAACGATTGCCTGATTCGGCATTTGCGCGGCCAACTCGACGCAGCAAGTGCTTCCTTGGCGAAATTCTGGACCACGGAGATGCAATTCAGCGTGCTCGACAACTGCGTCCAGATGTTTGGCGGCTACGGCTACATGCGCGAGTACCCGATCGCACGCGCCTGGGCTGACGCGCGGGTGCAGCGCATTTACGGCGGCACCACGGAAATCATGAAGGAAATCGTGGCACGTGATTTCTTTCAACAATCTTGATTTATTGGCACGTTAACTTTATCCACAACTTAAGCAAAGGAGAGATCATGAAGTTGAAATCTTGGTTGAACACGGGCATTATTTTCTTCACGCTGGCGGTCGCTGAAACGACTTCGGCTCAAATATCGGATGATGTAATCAAGATCGGATTCATCACCGACCTGTCCAGCGTTTACTCCGATGTCGATGGCACCGGCGGCGTGGAGGCGATCAAGATGGCGATCGCTGAGATGGGAGGCAATATCAATGGCAAAAAGATCGAATTGCTGGTGGCTGATCATCAGCATAAGACTGATATAGCTTCCAGCAAGGCTCGCGAGTGGTTTGATAGAGAGGGTCTGGATGTGCTGATTGGCGGCACAAATTCCGCTACCAGTTTGGCAATGGCAAAGGTTGCATGGGACAAGAAGAAGCCGTTTCTGGCCGTTGGTGGGGGCACCACGCGATTGACCAATGAAGAGTGCTCACCCTACACGATTCAGTATGCCTACGATACCGCTTCGGTAGCCAGAGCCAGCGGGTCGGCGATCGTCAAGCAGGGTGGCAAGACATGGTATTTTTTGACCGCCGACTATGCGTATGGCATTTCGCTCGAAAAAGAAATGGCTGATGTGGTCAAGGCCAGTGGCGGTACAGTTCTCGGCAGAGTCGCACATCCGATCGGGGCCGCTGATTTCTCTTCATTCTTGCTGCAAGGCCAGGCGTCAAAAGCGCAGATCCTTGGCCTCGCCAACGCTGGCGGCGACCTGATCAACTCAATCAAAGGCGCCAATGCTTTTGGCCTCACCAAGACGATGCAGCTGGCCGCTCCACTGATGTTTGAGACTGATATTCATTCCCTGGGGCTGAACCTTGCCCAGGGAATGTACACGAGCTCTGCTTGGTACTGGGACATGAATGACGAATCACGCGCGTGGTCAAAGAAGTACTTCACCAAACTAAATAGGGCGCCGACCTTTGTGCAAGCGGCGAATTACTCCGCTGCGCTTTACTATTTGACGGCCGTCAAGGTGCTTGGCAGCGACGACGGGGACAAGGTCATGGCGCAAATGAAGGCGACCAGAGTCAACGACATGTTTGCCAAGAACGGTGTGGTTCGCCCAGATGGCCGCATGGTGCATGACATGTACCTGCTGCAGGTAAAAACACCGGCTGAATCGAAGTATCCGTGGGACTACTTCAAAGTAGTCAAGACGATCCCGGGTGATGAAGTGTTCATGACCAAGGCTGAATCCAAATGCGCTTTGTGGAAATGACTTGAGGGCGACAAGCGAGATCTGGCTCACTGAACTGGCTTGTGCAACAGAACCTACCACCGGAGGGCCCAAAATGATTGTTCCTAACGAACGCTCAACGATCGGGGAGACGTTCTTTCAGGCGGCCGAGGCGTACAGTGGCCGCTCTTTTCTCGCAGCACCAGCAAACGATTCGCGCGCCTACCACCCGCACGGCTACGAGATAGACTTTGCCTCAGCGGCGTCTGAGGTCCAGCGGCTCATTGGGCTTTACAAGGCTGCCGGTTTCGGCCTTGGACATCGCATCGCGCTATTTCTCGAAAATCGCCCCGAGCATTTCTTGCATAAACTTGCAATAAACGCCCTTGGCGCCTGCTGCGTACCCGTGAATCCAGACTATCGCACCAATGAGCTTACGTTCCTGATCGAACACTCAAGGATTGATCTGGCCATCGTCATTCAGGGGCGAATGGCGCAAATGCGTGCCGCACTGGCTGAAACTCCTCACGCGGTCCAGGTCGTAGTCTTTGAGGATTTCGACTTTGGCATCCCGCAGGCGGCACGTGGCGCGGATGAAGGGTTGGTGACTGCCGACACACCGGCGAGCATACTGTATACCTCGGGAACGACCGGACGACCCAAGGGATGTGTACTGTCGCATTACTATGAACTGGCCTCTGGAGTGTGGTATGCAACACGTGGGTTTTTGTCTCAATTCCGCGATGGCGGGGACCGCTTGTACAACCCACTTCCTCTGTATCACGTCAACGCCTCCGTCTATTCCTTCTATTGCATGCTGTTGACCGGAAACTGTCAGATCCAATCCGACAGGTTCAACCCGGATCGTTGGTGGGCCGAAATCTGCGAAACGGGTGCCACTGTGGTGCACTATCTTGGCGTAGTGGTTCCATTGCTCCTGGGGCGCCAAGCGGGGCCAGAAGATCGCGGGCACCATGTGCGCTTTGGAATCGGCGCCGGGGTCGAACCCACACTCCACGCGACGTTCGAAGACCGTTTTGGTTTTCCGTTAATCGAAGTTTGGGGTATGACTGAATTCGTCGGTGGGCCTTGCGACAACGTTCCGCCACGCGAAGTCGGCACTCGCGCCTTTGGCCGCATATCGACAGAAGGCATTGAGTTGCGCATTGTCGATGATACGGGCTCCGACGTTCCCGACGGTACACCGGGCGAAATGCTCGTTCGACACTCGGAAAATACGCCACGCAAGCGATTCTTCTCCGGTTACCTCGACGATCCTGACGCGACGGAAACGGCGTGGCGCGACGGGTGGTTCCATACCGGCGACGTGGTTCTAAGGGCATCAAATGGGATGATGCACTTTGTTGACAGACGCAAGAATATCATTCGTCGGTCTGGCGAAAACATCGCCGCTGCCGAGGTGGAAGCGGTACTCCAGTCGCATCCCCTCGTGAAACAGGTAACCGTTCTTGCAGTACGAGATGACTTGCGTGAAGAAGAGGTGCTGGCCTGCGTCGTGCTTGCTGACATGGCAACACCGCGAGATCCCAAGACAGCGCTCATCCTTTTCAAGTTCTGCAACGAGCACCTCGCGTATTACAAAACTCCCGGCTGGATGTGGTTTGCGGACAAGTTGCCAACAACCGGCACACAGAAGATTCAAAAGCACGAGATCTTTCCGGCCGGCAGCGATCCGCGAGCGGCAGACGGTATTGTTGACTTGCGATCATTCAAGAAACGCGGGCGAGCGCCATGAGGTCACTCCAATGTATTTAGGGCGTGTCCGGGGTCTTCGATGCCCGACGGCGTGCCTGGACAACTGACCAGGAATGAACGCGATCAAGTCATGTCATGGTTGTGATTCGCGCGCGTGTACCGCCTTTACCGCGGCACCACGGATCTCACGAAGGAAATCGTGGCACGTTCCTTTTTTCAAAAGCAAACGATCGTTTGGTATAATTGAGACCGCATGCAAATGTCAACATTGAGCACATCCCGAAAAGCGCACGCTGACAGCCGCCTGCCACAGATACTCGACCACGCGGCGCGCTTGTTTCGCACCAAGGGGTTCGAAGCCACTTCGGTGCGCGACATCGCGCGCGCCGTGGGCATGCTGCCAGGCTCGTTGTACTGCCACTTCGCGACCAAGGAGGAACTGCTGGCGGCGGTCTACATCAAGGGCGTAGAACAAATCAGCAAAGCAGTACAGACTGTGATCGATCGGCATAGCGACCCGTGGAGTCGGCTTGAAGCAGCCTGCGTTGCCCATCTGGAGTCGATCCTGCATGACGATGACTATGCACAGGTCGTGATCCGGGTTCGACCCACTGACGTTCCCGTGGCAAACCAGAGCCTGATCGACTTGCGCAACCGCTATGAAGCTCTGTTCGTTGCCTTGATCAAGGCCCTGCCTCTGCCGCGCGGTACTGACCGTCAGGCGCTTCGGCTGATGCTGATGGGCGCTCTAAACTGGTCGCAAACCTGGTATCGCCCGGACGGCAAGTTCAACCCTCGCGCAATTGCGCATAAATTTATTGCCCTGCTGCGTCAGGGTCAGGAGGTCAAAGCATGAGTCAAGTTGTCATACCCAAGGTGCTGGTCACCAAGATCGGCTTCGACGGCCATGATCGCGGCAGCCGCGTCGTGGCAGCCGGATTGCGCGACGCCGGCATGGAAGTGATCTACACACCACCCTGGCAGGAAATTGCCACCGTGGTGAAGCTGGCGCTGGAGGAAGACGTCGACGTCATTGGCATTTCCTCGCTAGCTACTGATCACCTGATCGTGCCCAAGTTGATGAGCGCCCTGCGCGAGGCCGGTCTGAATGATGTCGCGGTGATTGTGGGCGGCATCGTGCCCGATGCCGACGAGGCGACGCTGCTGGAGGCCGGCGTGGCCCGCGTCTTTCACCCCGGCAGTTCCATGGCCGACATTGCAGCCTATGTGCACGAACTGGCCGTTGCCGGGCGCGCACGCCGCGTTGCCGTTTGAACCAACCCTAGACAGGAGAGCCCAGCATGAACAAAGCCATCGATAACACACTGCTGTCTGAAGCCGATGCCTATGGTGCCTGGCAACAGGACTACGCTGCCAGCATTGGCGTGGACAAACAGGTGACGAACCGTTCCGGCGTTTCTATTCAACCGATCTACACCCAGCGCGACTGGAATGCCGCCGAACACACGGCCGACCTCGGCATGCCGGGGCAGGCCCCCTACACACGCGGCATCTACGCCACCATGCACCGCGGCAAGACCTGGTCGCAGCGCCAACTAACGGGAATGGGCACACCCAGCGAATACAACGCGCGTCTGCTGGAAGTTTTGGCACAGGGTGCATCGGCGGTGTCACTGATACCCTGCAACTCGGTGTTCCGCGGTTACGACATGGACGAGTCCCATATCGAATTGCTTGGCACCTGCGGCACCGTGATCAACACCACGGCGCACATGGACCGCGCCCTGCAGGGCGTCGATCTGGCCAAAATATCCTGCGCCCAGAACGACCCGACACCGTTCACCCTGCTGGCTTTCATGCTGGCCGCCGCACGCCGGCGCGGCACCGATTGGAAGAGCATCAGCGGCACCTCGAATCAAAGCGACTACCTGAGCCACTATGTCGCCAACCACATGTTCTTTCGCATCGCGCTGCCCGGTGCGCGGCGCATCCTGACCGACCACATCGAGTTCTGCAACCGCTTCCTGCCGAAATGGAATCCGATGTCGGTGGTGGGTCAGCACACGCAGCAAGCCGGCGCAACACCCGCCGAATCGATGGCCTTCACGCTCTGCACCGCGATCCAGAACGCCGAAGACTGCATTGCGCGCGGCATGGACCCGGACCAGTTCCTGCCACGCTTCACCTTCTTCTTCGATGTCTCGATCAGCTTCTTTGAGGAAATTGCCAAGTTCCGCGCGGCGCGGCGCATCTGGGCTGGCCTGGCGCGGGACCGGCTGGGCGCCAAGGACCCACGCTCCTGGCGCTTCAAGTTCCACGCGCAAACCTCGGGTGTTGACCTGACGCGCCAACAGCCGCTGAACAATATCTCCCGTGTCACAGTGCAGGCCATGGCCGGCATTCTGGGCGGATTGCAGTCGCTGCACACCGACGCCTACGACGAGGCGCTGTCTTGCCCAAGCGAGTTTGGCGCGCGCATTGCGATTGCCACGCAAAACGTGCTGCGCGAAGAGGCGCACCTGACCGATGTGATTGACCCCCTGGGTGGCAGCTTCTACGTCGAAACACTGACGGACCAGATGCAGGCGCAGATTGAGAGCGTGATGCAGCGCGTGCAGGACGCGGGCGGCATGTACAAGGCGGTGGAGTGTGGTCTGGTGCAAGGCATGATTGGTGAATCGGCGCGCAAGTTCCAGCAGAAGGTCGACTCGGGTGAGCAGACAGTGGTGGGCGTGAACGCCTACCAGGTGGAAGAAGACAGCAGTGCAAGACCCATCAATGCGCGCCCGGATCGCGACAGCATGCAGACGCTGATCGATGAATTCAAGGCCTTCAAGGTCGCGCGCTCGCAGTCTGCGGTGCAAACGGCGCTGGATGCGCTGGCCCGCTCGGCGGGTGATGTCAAAGACAATGTTTTTGGCCGGGTCGTCGAGGCGGCCGAAGCAGGTTGCACGCATGGTGAAATCTGCCAGACACTGCGCCGCGAGATGGGTTTCGGTCACGTACAGGCGATCGTGTGAGTCGGCGGCAGCACCCCCATCCAAGCTGGAGCGTGCCGCCGGCCCTGCTGACAGGAGACCGCCGAGTGCTGGCGCGCTCAATCAGCCTGATCGAGCATGGCGAGCTTGCCGCCGGCGTTGTGTCCAAAGCGCTGGCGCCGCATCTGGGCCGCGCCCATGTGCTGGGCATCACGGGCGCGCCGGGCGCCGGCAAGTCCACGCTGGTTCATGCCATGCTGGGCGAACTGCTCTCGCGCGGCCAGCGCATCGCTGTGGTGGCAGTCGATCCGTCGAGCCCGATCAGCGGCGGCGCGGTGCTGGGGGACCGTGTCCGCATGGGCGAGCACGGTGCGCACGCCAACGTGTTCATCCGCTCGCTGGCCACACGCGGTCATTTGGGTGGCTTGTCGCAAAGCACCGAAGAAATTGTTGATGTGATGGATGCAGCAGGCTTTGACACCATCATCATCGAAACCGTCGGCGCCGGGCAGTCCGAAGTCGAGATCATGCGCGTGGCCGATACGCGGTTGGTCGCCTGCGCGCCCGGCATGGGCGACAACGTGCAGGCCATCAAGGCCGGCATTCTGGAGATCGCCGACCTGCTGGTGGTGACCAAGTCAGACTTGCCGGGGGCCAACGCGACCGCACGCGACCTGAAGGACATGCTGCATCTGCGATCGGCGCAAGCAGCAGCAACATGGACCGTACCGGTTCTCCAATCCTGCGCCACGACCGCAGCAGGTGTGGTGGAACTGCTTGATTCGATTGCCCAACACGCCAAGGTGGTAGGTCATGGCCGGCGTCTGATGGCTCGTCGACCGCCCAAGGCGGCCGTGGCGCTGGACTCCACCGCGCTGGTGATGCACCTGGCCTCTGTCGATCCATTCGCGCAATCACTGGGCATCCGTTGCATCGAAGCCGGCAAAGGTACAGCGACGGTGATCCTGACCTTGCAAGAGCAGCATCTGAACTTCAACGGCACCTGCCACGGCGGCCTGGTCTTCGCGCTGGCCGACAGCGCATTCGGGCTGGCTTCCAACTCGTACGGCAAGGTGGCGGCCGGCATTGATGCGCACGTGACCTACCAGCAGGCAGCGCGCTTGGGCGACTGTCTTCTGGCCCGCGCCACCGAGGTATCGAGGTCGCGCAAACTGGCTGTCTATCGGGTCGATGTGACGCGCGCGGATGGCGCCGTGATCTCCAGCTTTACCGGCACCGTTTACATCACCGGTGTTGACATTGCCGCAGCCGCGGCACACGCCGCTCAGGAAACAATGTAGGCGGCGGTTCCGGTGGACAGCAGTTCACCGTTGGCACCCAGGAATTCCATGCGGGTCGAGGCCACACGCGAACCCAGGCGCAACACCTCGGCTCGCAACTCAAAGTGTTCGCTGATGGCAGGACGCAGATAGTCAACGCGCAAGTCGATGGTGCCGAGCTTGGCAAAGCGGTGCAGGCGCTGCATCGGCGGCTCGTCCATGTGACGCGCACCGATCGCTGCCATCACTGCCAGCCCCGCCATGGCGTCCAGCCCCGCGCTGATGACGCCGCCGTGCAGCCGGTTGAAGGCGAAGTGCCCGATCAGGTCGCGTTTCATGTCGATGCGACCTCTGACCATGGAGGGTTTGAGCGATGTGACCTTCAAACCGATCACGTGGTTGAAGATGATCATTTCCTCGAAGATTTTCTTCAGCCCCGTCACAAATTCCGGCTCGAATTCCAGGTCCGGCGGCGGCGCAGTTTTTTTGATCATGTCGCGATTGTCACAGACCGAGCTGGCGTGAGGCCAGTTCCTTCATGATCTCCTCGGTACCGCCACCGATCATCATCACCTTGACCTCGCGGTAAATCCGCTCGCAGGCGGTGCCACGCATAAAGCCCATGCCACCCAAAATCTGCACCCCCTGATCGGCGCAAAACTGCATGGTCTGCGTCGCGTGATTCTTCAAGAGGCAAACCTCTGCCACCCACGCCGCGCCCTTGATGCCAGCGTCGGCGCGTGCCGACACCGAATCAAGCCAGGCCCGGGTGGATTCGATGCGCATCTTCATGTCCATCAACTTGTGGCGAATCACCTGATGGTCAACCAGCGCCGTGCCAAAAGTCTTGCGCTGGCGCGCCCAGGCCAGCGCCTCATCCAGGCAGCATTCAGAAAAACCCAGGGCCAGAGCAGACATGCCCAGGCGCTCACCATTGAAGTTGGTCAGAATCATCTTGAAACCGGTACCCTCTTCACCCACCAGATAGCGCGCCGGGACCCGCACGCCGTCAAAGCGCAGTTGCGCGGTGTCGGAGCACAGCCATCCCATTTTTTTGAGCGCTGTGCGCGACAAGCCTGGCGAGTCCCCCGGCACCATCAGCATCGAGATGCCCCCCGGCCCTTTGTCCTTGGGATGGGTGCGCACCGCAACAGTCAGCCAGTCAGCTCGCATGCCGGAGGTGATGAATATCTTGTCACCATCCACCACATACTCGTCACCCTCCAATCGCGCCGTGGTGCGCAGCGCCGATACATCGGTACCGCCGCCCGGCTCGGAGATGGCGAGTGCCGATATTTTTTCACCACGCAGCACAGGTGGCACCACCTCTTGCTGCAAGGCGGCGCTGCCATGGCGCAGCACCGGCGGCAAGCCGATGTTGTGGCTGAACAGGCTGGCCATCAGGCCGCCACTGCCACCAACACGCGCCATCGCCACCGTCATCGCATTGCGCAGAGTCCAACTCGCCGGTGTGCCGCCCAGATGATCGGGGTAGCCCATCGAAAGCCAACCGAGCTCGGCCGCGCGTGCGTACAGGCTGCGCGGAAACTCGCCGGCTTCCTCCCACTCATTGAGGTGGGCGGCCACCTCGGTCTGAATGAAGCGGCGTGCCGCATCGGCCAGTGCAGCTGCGTCCGGGTCAGTATCGGCTATCAGTTCCATGTTCATTCCTTGTTTGTCGGCGTTTCGACTTGAAACACCTTGGGTGTCTGGGCACGGTGAAAACCGTCAAAGGGTTTGATGGCAGCGCGCTGCTGTACTTCTTTGGAGGCCACACGCATCGGCCAACCCATGCGAACCTGCGGCCGCGCAGCATCGATGCGCAGGGTACTGCCACTGATGAACGAAGCGGCCGGACTGAGCAGAAAGACAATGCCGGCTGACGTTTCAGCCTCGGTTCCAAAACGCCCGATAGGAACCGTTTTGGCCATCTCACGCAGCATCGGCCCGGCCTCCACCGGGTACTTGTCCATGCCACTGGAAGCAATGTAGCCCGGTGCCACCGCATTGACGCGCACACC
>CAITQH010000159.1 GCA_903894475.1 uncultured beta proteobacterium | reverse complement strand
GGCATGGATGATTTCGAGATCCCGGCGTTCCTGCGCAAACAGGCGGATTGATTCCGTCATGTCATCACGGCCACTCCCATTCTCGTCATCGCGAGGCCGCAGGCCGTGGCGATCCATGACCCTGGATTGCCGCGCTGCGCTCGCAATGACAGAGGTGAGGCTCGTAATGACAATCAAAAAGTAAAATCGGACTGTGCTAAAGCAACGTACTCTCAAATCACTGACCCGCGCCGTTGGGGTCGGTCTGCACAGTGGCCAGCGTGTCGAACTCACGCTGCGCCCGGCGCAGCCTGACACCGGCATCGTGTTCCGAAGGGTTGACCTGCCGGAGCCGGTCGACATAGTGGCTACAGCCACAGCGGTGTCCGATACCCGGCTGGCCTCCACGCTTGCCAATGGCAACGCCAAGGTGCATACGGTTGAACATTTGATGTCGGCCTGCGCCGGCCTGGGTGTCGACAATTTGTACGTTGACATCAACGCGGAAGAAGTCCCGATACTCGATGGTTCGGCGGCTTCTTTCGTGTTCCTGCTGCAAAGCGCCGGCATCGAGCTTCAAAATGCACCAAGGCGTTTCATTAGACTGCTCAAGACCGTGGAAGTGAAGGAGGGGCAGGGCGCGGCGCAAAAGTGGGCACGGCTCCAACCCTATCACGGCTACAAGCTCAGTTTCGAAATCGACTTTGACCATCCGGCGGTGGACGCGACCGGCCAGCGCGTGGTGTTTGACATGAGCAGCGGCTCCTACTCGAAAGATATTGCCCGGGCACGCACCTTTGGTTTCACCAAGGATGTGGAGATGATGCGTGCCAATGGTCTGGCGCTTGGCGGTGGACTGGACAACGCGATCGTGATGGATGATTACAAGGTGCTCAATGCCGAGGGTCTGCGCTATGACGACGAGTTTGTGAAGCACAAGATTCTCGATGCCATGGGCGACCTCTATCTGGTGGGTAAGCCCCTGCTGGCCAGTTACAGCGCGTTTCGTTCGGGCCATGCGCTGAACAACCTGCTGCTGCGCGAGCTGCTGGCGCGCAGCGACGCCTGGGAAGTGGTGAGCTTTGAGGATGAAAAGCTGGCCCCCAGTGGCTTTGCCCAGCTGGCCCGGGCCTGGTAAGAGAAACGGATTTCACCATGCTGCTTTTTCGCTGGCTCATCCTGCTGCTGCTGCTCGGTTCTGCCGTTTCTTTTTTCTTCTACACCACCACCGGCGAGCCCCGTTACAAGCGCTGGGGTCTGCTGGTCCTCAAATGGGTGGTGTTCGCCGGCCTCGGCTTCTTTGGCGTACTCGTACTGGAGCGCGTGGCCTGAAGCTAACCGTCATCCAGGCCCCGGGAGTTGTCATCCCGGGCTCGACCCGGGATCCAGTGCCTTATCACAGTGCAGCGCGGAGCCTGGATTGCGGATCAGGTCCGCAATGACAACGAGGGTGCAATGACAACGACGGTGCAATGACAACGACGGTGCAATGACAACGATGACTGCCCTTAGCGCGTAATCACGACTTTTTGGTACAGACCACCAAAGTAGGTCTGCTTCTCGACTTTGGCAGGCTTGCTGTCGGCCGGCAGCCATGTCGTGATCTCGTTGCGCCACAGGTCCATCGCAAACGGCTCCAGTGACCTGAGAATTGGCACCATGAGGTAGCGAAACGGGCTCCACGCCTTGGGGCGGTGGTAGTCAACAAAAATCAGCTTGCCACCCGGTCGCGTGATGCGCAGCGCCTCGGCGACGGTTTTGCGACGCACTTCCAGCGGTTGTTCATGCAGCAGGAAGAAAACCACAACCGCATCGCGACTCGCGTCTTCAAACTGCATCTGGGTCGAGTCCTGTTGCAGCACCGACAACTGGCGCCGCCCCTTCAGCTTGTCGTGCAGATTCCTGATCTGAACCGGCGCCACATCAATCACGTCCAGATGGCCCTGCGGCCCCAGACGGTTCAGCACATGCTCGGTGAAGTCGCCGTAGACGCAGGCCACCTGCAGGATCTTGCCGTCAGAGGCATCCTTGAGTTCGTCCAGGGCAGCATCGCGCAAGCGCGCGAAATTGCCCCACAGGATCAGGTTGACCAGCCATTGGCGCTCGAAAACACGGACTGCGTTCGGGTGCACATAGGCCCACCAGTAAGTTTCTTGTAGATACTTGGGAACCGGCACCAGTGACAGGCTCGACTCGGCGCTGGCGGCGCTTACGGATTCTTTGGGGTTCAAGAAAAAACCTTAAAAAAAAGCCCCCAAAGGGGGCGTCCATGCCGCAACGAGGCGGGACGGTTGGGTATTACACCACCATTCTAATCAGTTCGGAACAGAGCTGGCTCGCTTCGCGTAGCTGCGGTCTGTCCCACAAAGCCATTAGATTCGGAGCAGCGACAGGGCGGTGACGATTGTGCCGATGCCGGCCACCAGGTAAACGACGATCGCAACCAGTGAATCCTTGCGCAAGCCGAAGTCAAACATGGTAACGCGCAGACGGTGCGCGGCGTGCCACAGAAAGAGCGTGATCACGCCGATCAGGAACAGCTTGCCAAACCAGTGGGCCGCAAAGGCGTGCAGCTTGGCGTAGCTCAGCAGATCAGGCGCATGGCCGAGAGACAGCATCAGGAACAGCAGCGCCAGCACCGGTGCCAGAAAAGCGGCCAGCGTACCACCAGCGGCAAACAGGCTCCAGAAAATGGGTTTATTCGACTTGGCCATGGTTACAGCACTCCTGCGAAAAACAAGACCACCAGCGTGGCTACGGCCCACACCGCGTAGTGAGCGCCAACAATGTACTTGCCGTCCAGGAAATCCTCGCCGGTTTGTACCGGCATCGCTTTGGGCGTCACGTTAAACCAGTTGGTCGCGTTGTAGGTGGCAAAAGCCAGAACCACTGCCATGCCCAGAAAACTCCAGGGGCCTTGGAGGGCCGCGATGAACGAGTCCCAGGCTTGCTGGCCTTGGGCCAGACGCTCGACTGCACAGACCAGCAGCAGCGCAAAAGCGCCGATCGGGATGCATGTGACTTCGCGCGACATGTAGCGCATATAGCGCGGATGCTTCAAGTACCAGCCGGTCTTGGAGACCTCGCGAACAAAAGGTTTGCGGCTCATTTTGCGCCTCCGGGTAACAGATGTTCCTTGAACCAGTCGATGGTGCTGGCAACCTTGACCTGCTGCAGTGCGCTGGCCGGATCCACGGCCTTCGGACACACTTCGGAGCAGGCGCCGACAAACGAGCACTCCCAGACGCCCTCGTTGGTTGCAATGACTTCCTGGCGCTCGTCGCGTCCACCGTCGCGTGAATCCTGGTTGTAGCGGTGTGCCAGGGCAATCGCTGCAGGGCCGATGAACTTGGGCTGCAAGCCGTATTCGGGGCAGGCGGCATAGCACAGCATACAGTTGATGCACATCGAAAACTGTCGGTACTTCATCAGCTGCGCCGGTGTTTGCTTGTACTCACCCTCCGCGATGCTCTTCTTTTCCTTGGGAATGAGATAGGGCTTGACGCGTTTGAGTTTGTCGATGAAGTCATCGGCAACGGTGACCAGATCGCGCTCGATCGGGAAGTTGGCCAGCGGTTCGACCCGGATCACACCCTCGTAGTGGCGCAAAAAGGCGTGGCAGGAGAGCTTGGGCTCGCCGTTGACCATCATGCCGCAGCTGCCGCAGACTGCCATGTGGCAGGACCAGCGGAAGTTCAGGGTCGGGTCGATGGTTTCCTTGACGGCATTGAGAGCGTCAAGCACCACCCACTCTTCCGGGCACATCAGTTCATATTTCTGGAAATGCGGCTCTTTGTCGGTGTCCGGGTTATAGCGCAGCACTTCCAGCTGGACCAGACGCTTTTTCAACTGAGTCATTTGTGGTCTCCTGAATAGTCACGCACACCTGGAGGCGATTTGGTAATGACCACGTCCAGATAGTCCAGACGCGGCGCCTGCTGGCCCTGGTAATAGGCCATGCTGTGGCGCAGGAAGGTCTTGTCGTCACGCTCGACGTAATCGAGCCGTTGGTGCGCACCGCGAGATTCCTTGCGCGCCAGAGCGCTTACCGTCAACGCTTCAGCGCAATCGAGCATGGAGCCGAGTTCAAGGACCTGGAACAGGTCGGTGTTGAAGACGTTGCTCTTGTCGTGCAGCACCACCTTGTTGTAGCGCTGGCGCAGTTCCGCGATCTTGGCAACCGCTTCCTTCAGACCGATTTCTTCGCGGTACAGGCCGGCGTTCTTCTCCATCGTGTCCATCATTTCCTTGCGCAGACCGGACATCGACTCAGTGCCGTCAGTGCGCGAGAACAGTTCGCGTACCCGCGCCTGCGACTCGTTGGCGCGCGCCTGTAACGCCGTCGTATTGGGCTTCGGCAGGCCTTGCATGTGGGCGATGGCCGACAGCGCAGCGCTCTTGCCAAAGACCAGCAGTTCGACCAGCGAATTGGAGCCAAGCCGGTTCGCACCGTTCAGACTGACACAGGCGCATTCGCCTGCGGCAAACAGACCGGGCAGCTGCGTGGCGGCCTTGGTGTTGGTGGAGATGCCCCCCATCATGTAATGCACCACCGGACGGATTGGAATCGCGTCCTTGACGATGTCCACACCCAGATAAGCGATACCCAGTTCGCGCACCAGAGGCAGACGCTCATCGATGTATTTTTCACCGAGGTGGCGCATGTCGAGCATCACGCACTCGCCCCACGGCGTCGTCACGGTATTGCCCTTTTGCAGTTCGTGCCAGTAAGCCTGGCTGACGCGGTCGCGCGGGCCGAGTTCCATGGTCTTGAGTTGCGGTTTGCCCAGTGGTGTCTCCGGGCCCATGCCGTAATCCTGCAGGTAGCGTCGGCCGTTCTTGTTGAGCAGCACGCCGCCTTCACCGCGGCAGGCTTCGGTCAGCAGACTGCCGGTATTGGGCAGACCGGTTGGGTGGTACTGCACAAACTCCATGTCCTTGAGCGGCACGCCGGCGCGGTAAGCCAGTGCCATGCCGTCGCCGGTCTTGATGGCGCCGTTGGTGCTGAAGGGGAAGATGCGACCCGCGCCGCCACCGCAAATAATGACCGACTTGGCGTGGAACTGCTTGATCATGCCACTGCGCATTTCCATCGCCGTGACACCCTGGCAGCGACCGTCATCGACCAGCAGATCGAGCGCGAAGTATTCGTCAAAGCGCTGAATCGAAGGGAACTGCAGCGTTGTTTGGAACAGCGTATGCAGAATGTGAAAGCCCGACTTGTCGGCAGCAAACCAGGTGCGCTGCTTCTTCATGCCGCCAAAGGGGCGCACGGCGACAGAGCCGTCAGCTTCGCGGTTCCAGGGGCAACCCCAGTGTTCGAGTTGGGTCAGTTCCTTCGGTGCTTCGTGCACGAAGTACTCGACGCAGTCCTGATCCGAGAGCCAGTCGCCACCGCCCACGGTGTCGTCAAAGTGCAGGTCAAAACTGTCGTCCTTTTTGATGACGCCAGCGGCGCCGCCCTCGGCTGCGCAGGTGTGGCTGCGCATCGGGTAGACCTTGGAGATCAGCGCAACGCTCAGCTTCGGGTCGGTCTCGGCCAGCGCAATGGCGGCTCGCAGGCCCGCGCCCCCGGCACCAATGATGACGACATCGGTCGTGACTATTTCCATTTCTTCCTTTCCATCACCGAAGTGATTCCAACCAACAAGATTCGGTCATTGCGAGCGTAGCGCGGCAATCCAGGCGGTTCGGGCCATGGATCGCCACGGCCTGCGGCCTCGCGATGACGTGAACCGGTACTGCGACCATTGCGCTATTCCTAGTGACTCGTGAAGAAGCCCACCGCCACCAGCGTCAGCAAGGTCAGGCCGATCGTGATCAGGGTAAAGCCCAGTACTTTCGAGGCCGCCAGTTTGCCAGGCGACGGAGCGTCGACCAGGTATTTTTCCAACTCGCCGCTGTCAACCAGACGTTGGTACTCCACGCCGTGGTCGTGCTTGAACTCTTCGAGCGAGAAGGTGCCAGTGAACATCACCACTTCGAGCGGGAACTTGTCCGGACGGAAGTGGTTGTTGAAGAAGTGCACCGTGAACAGGAACACCACAGCCAGGAACGCCTCTTCGCCGTGGAAGATGGCTGCCACGTTGAAGATCCAACCCGGCAGGAAGGCACCGAAGAAGCCCGGCAGCCACATGATCAGGCCACTCACACCAATGATGGTGACCCCCCAGAATGGTGCCCAGTAGTCAAACTTCTCCCAGTAGGTCCAGCGGTCAAATTTCGGCCGGGGGCCCTGACCAAAGAACCACTGGAACATGGCCAGCATGTCCTTGCCGTCCTGCAGATTGGGCACCATGGAATTCGGACCCAGAATTTTGAAGGTCTTGCGGTTGCGGATCATGCCCCAAGTCATGTAGATCAGGTGCCAGAAGAACACACCGGCAAAAACGACGGCCGCAACACGGTGAATGATGCCCGCGGTGTGCGGACCACCCAGCGCCCTCATGATGGTCGGCGCCCAGCCCACCTCGGCGTAGAACAAGGGCATACCGGTCAAGGTCAGCACCATCAGGCTCAGCGCGAAGGTCAGGTGTGCGATGCGCCAGATCGGGGTAAAGCGCTGCACATGCTTGCCCTTGAATTGCGCCGGTACTGAGTCAGGTTTGATGTGCGGCTGACCCGCACGTCCTTTGCGCTCCTGGTATTCACGATAGAACCAGAGTGCGGTATGCAACCAGAAGAAGCCAAAGGTGCCGACCAGCAACTGCACCATGATCTGCCAGGCCACCCAGATTTGCGGGTACTTGTTGAAATCATGCGCGTTGCCGTGCGGCTGGAAACTGGCAAACCCGGCCGGCACATCGGGCAGACCCTTCTTGGCGTTGTGGCAGGTCTGGCAGGTCTTCATCCGGTTGTTCGGATGCACCATCGATTTGGGGTCGTTGACTTTCAGTATTTCATGGCTACCGTGACAGTTGTAGCACTTGGCTGTGTAGGCGTATCCCAGCGTACTGATCTGGCCGTGGAAGGTGTCCTTGTAGGTGTCGAGCTTGTCGACGTGGCAATTGCCGCAGTTGGTCGAAACCGTCAACTTGAAGGCGTCGCCAGAGGTGCTGCTGATGCCATGAGCCGTATGACAGTCGGAGCAGACAGCGGCTTGCGCCAGCAGCTTCTTGCTGTTTTCCTGACCGTGCACAGAGGTTCGATAGGCTTCGAGCTGGTCTGTATGACAGGAGCCACCACAAACAGTCGGGATCTCCAAGCGCCACTGCGTGTGCTGCGGCGTGTTCTTGGGCGGGACATGGAAAGTGTGCGTGTCGTGGCAATTGTCGCAGGCGGCATTGGGCTTGGTCTTGTCGTCCGCATTGGGGCGCGCATGGAAGGACTTCTTGTAGGCCTCGATGTTCTTGGCAACGACGCCCAGGCGCGGACGCTCCTTGCCCTTGCCGAACTTCTCGGTCTGCTCCCACAACTCGGTGTGGCAACCTGCGCAGTCAACCTTCTTCAGTGGTTGCGTGGTGTCCTTGACGTGGGCGTTGGCCTTGTCTGCGTTGTCTGCGATGTCGGCATGGCATGCCACGCACTGCATATTGGCATGCACGCTCAAGGCGAACTTGTCGCCAACGACGCTGCGCAGGGCGCGCGCCTTGCCGTCAGTTCCTGGAACTTCCAGCTTGCCCTTCTTGCCGTCATGGCAGGTCAGGCAAGTGGCGTTATCAAGTGAAGGGGGTGCTGTCGGGGTGGGGGCGGCGCCGGCTGGCAGGGCCAGAAAGATACTCGCAAGACAGGCAAAAATGGCCCACAGGACCGAGCGCTCAAGTCGCATGTAAAGAACCTCCGGAGATAAGTGACGCGAGTGTAACTTCAGTCATGCGGAACCTGAGGGAGAGTGACAGGGCTATGACCTAGATCAAATAACATCGTGACACCTCGTCTTCGACTCCAGCCGCCGCCGTATTTCTCTGGCTGGCGGCGTGGCTGCAGTGACGCTATACGTGGTTTGAGTGCGTCGTCTTTTCAGACCAGATAGGGAAGAACTTATTGATGATGGTCAACAAGCCAAACGGAGCCAGCACGATCAGAATGCCGACCAAAGCGCCTTCCTTACCAAAGAAAGGCAACTGATAGCTCAGTAATCCTTTCCCTGTTTTTGATATTTCCTGGCCCCCGATGACGACGTTCCAGCGCATCATGAATACCGAGAACAGCACCAGACAGGCGCTCACAGTAACACCAAACACCAGCGCCTTGCCGCTGGTGCCGCGCCAGATCATGTAGGACAACCACAAAAGCGGTGTGACTGCACCGACGGCAAACTGAAGCACAAAATAGGGGACCATCAACGGGCCGGTCACATACTGCATGATCATCTCAACACCTTCACGGCCTTTGTAGGCCATGCTGCCGAATTCAAGTGCCTCCAGCACAAAGGCCACCATGATGAAAGACCAGATGGTGTAGGCCAGGGTCTTCAGGCAGGGCAGATCGACTGGAATCTTGCGCCATTTGCAGGTCACGACATACAGAACCGCGAGCAGCGATACTCCGGAAATAATAGCGGAAAACAGGAAGATGACCGGCATCAGGTCAGACGACCACCATTCGCGCGCTTTGACCGATCCATACATAAAACCGACATAACCATGCAGGCCATGGGCGCCCGGGATGCCAATACAAGCCAGCGCAAAAATCCATTTCTTGTCCCACTCCAGGGCTTTTTCAGACACGTCGTTGGAGCCTAGCGTGAGTACTTTGTAAAACCGGCCAAGCAAACCAGTCTTGTTTTGCGCCTGGTCCACAATGAAGGGCCGGTAGGCAAACCAGACTTCCAGCAATAAGAGAAAGACATAGAAACTGGCAAAGAAACCAAACATCGCCATCGCCGAGGACAGGTGCGGCGTAATGGTGGCGTTGAAAGCACGCTCAGCGTGGCCCAAGTGCATGAGCAAAGGCACCGGTACAAAGACCATGAAACTGAACGAAGTCAGCAAGGCCAAGTGGGCGACCGGTTTCAGACGCTCGAAGCCAAACACCTGATACAGGCTGGAGACGGTAAACGCACCTGCCACCAAGCCTGTGATGTAGGGATAAACGGCGATCAGAACTGACCATTCAAAGACCGTTTCGTTGGGATAGACCCAGCCCGTATAAGGGGCAAAATTAATGAGCGCTTCCATCAGTTCACCTCTTTGTCGATACCGACATAAAACACATTGGGGTGGTTGCCGGTATCGGGTCTGAGTACCTCGACCCGGTTATTGCGAATGAAGAGGCTGACCGGACTCTGCTTGTCATTCTGGTCGCCGAAAACACGCGCGCCCACCGGACACGCTTCAACGCAGGCCGGGTTCATGCCTTTGGTGATGCGGTGGTAGCACCAGTTGCATTTGTCGGCGACACCCGTGTCTTCATTGAAGTAACGTGCGCCGTAGGGGCAGGCTTGCACGCAGTATCGGCAGCCGATGCAGTAGGTGGGGTCGATCAGCACCACACCATCTTTGGTGCGGAAAGTGGCACCCGTTGGGCACACCTGCACGCAAGACGGGTCGCTGCACTGGTTGCACAGTTTGGGAACAAAGAAGGCTTTCTCTACCTTGGCATCCTTGTAGCGGTTGGCAAAGCGGAATTCCTTTTCCGAGCCGGATGCCGCGATGTTGACCGGATCGGACTGACTGTCGACATGCACATGCGGGTCGCCTTCAATCTGCACATAACGTTCAACCCAGGTGCGGAACTGATGCGCATTGTGCGGGACGTTGTTCTCCGTCTTGCAGGCCTCTACGCAGCGCAGGCAGCCGATGCATTTGGTGGCATCGACGCCGAAGCCCCATTTGTGCTTGGTCCAGTCGTAGTCTTTGGTCGGAAACGAGGCGCCTGCTCCAGCACCGCCGGTGGGCGGCGGTGCCTCAGTCTTAGCTGCGACCACGGGGATGACCGCCAGCGCAGAGACGCCGACTGCTGCTGCGCCAGCGCAGGCCGCTGCTCCGCCGATCTTGCCCAGGAAAGCGCGCCGCGCTGCTTGCACAGGTTTGGAATCTTGATTGCTCATGGTATTGCGCCTCGCCTTATTTGGTGGACTGACAACTCTGCGTCGCGTAGAACGCGGACAGGTCTGCAATGTTGGCATCGCTCAGGTTCTTGGCTGCGCCTGACATCATCGGGTCTTTGCGCAGGCCCGCGCGGAACGCCTTGAGCGAATTGACCATGTAGACCGGCTTTTGTGCCGCCAGTTTGGGCCAGGCCGGATTGGCGCCCGCACCGGTTGCACCGTGGCAGGCGGCGCAGTTCTCGGCCAGGGCCTTGCCCGCTGCAACATTGCCGATCGGTTTGGCGGGTGGAGCCCCCTTGCAACTGACGCTAGCGAAGTAAACAGCGAGATTCTGGATGTCGGCGTCGCTCAGGTCCTGTGCCAGCGGCGTCATCATTGCATCCTTCTGGTCACCGGATTTGTAGGCCCCAAGTATCCGTGCCAGATAAGCGGCGTTCTGCCCGGCCAGCGTGGGCCAGGTGTCGTTCGGGCTATTGCCGTCGGCGCCGTGGCAGGTGGCACAGTCGCCTGCAAGTTTCTTGCCGGCAGCGGCGTTGCCCGTCACCTTGACGGCATTGGCTACGATCTTGGGTGTGTGCGGATTGTGGCAAACGATGCATTGCTGCGGGCTGTTGTGCTTGCCGACGTCGATTTGCGGCTGCGTGGCGGGTCTGCCCGTCATCGCTTCATGACACAAAGTGCATAGTTTGATGCTGTCTTTTGGTATCGGCAACTTGTTCTTGTCGGTGTGACCCAAGGCCGCGCCGTGACAAATTTCACAGTTCACCGATTTATGGCTGCCGGCCGACCACACCGCATGACGCTCCGTGTGGCAGCTCTGGCAGTATTTTGCCGTCTGATGCACGGGAACTTTTGCGGCTATTTCAGGCACCGCGTTGGCGCGGTAGTGGCCGAACCGATAAAACGAATCAACCGTCAGATAGGGCGCACCAATGACGGCCACCACCAACAGGCCAATGATCAAAGTCACCAATCGAAATATATGTTTGGGCATGCTCGCCTTTCGTTTTGTCTCACTAAATGGTCGATGGTGGGGGGTGTTTTCTTGAGCGCCGTCAAATTTGACAGTGCTGCATCCCCTCCCACGTTCGCGCTGCTTCACGTGTCCGGGGGATTCTCCGCAAGTTATTTGAAATTCATTTGTCCTAGATCAAATCTTTCACGGAACTTTGTTGAGGGTATTCCCGGGTTCTCAACGCTGCCAATCGGCTAGCCGCTTTGGGCTATCGTCAACGAGCCTTTGTTGTTCCTGGTCCCGGATGGGTTGGGCTATGGCGGTCTTCCTGACACAGTTTGCCCTGGGCATCACAGCGCCACTCGCCGCAGAGAGAAGCGGCCAAGACATTGTGAAGGAGGTATCTGACGCATGTCACAAGCAAGGTCAGAACGGTGCCCCCGCCATCGGCACCAAGAACTGATGGGATCAGCGCAAGGCACAAGAACTTGCCAAGCTTTCGCGGCACGCGCTGGAATCGGATCGGCAAGGACGGTGCATCGAAGATTGGTGATCGCGACGCCTGGGTTGGTCGTGTCAGCAAGGGCCGTGATGCGGTGCTTGCTTCTGGAATTCACGGTCGCGGTTGCATGCCCGTGCATGGCGGATTGGCAGATTTGAGCGATGAAGAAATGCGCTCCGTCGTGGTGTACATGTTTCAGCAAAGTACGACAGCGAAGAAGTGACTGATCGAATCAGTGGCGCGCGGGCGCAGCTACGGGCCGTGTTAAAATTTTTGCACAAGTTGAAACTGGAAGTATCCTGAACATGCTGGCTGGCTGGTTCAAGGATCCTGTCTATGCTGCGACACAAGCACGCAGTTGAAATTTATCCCGCAATGGACGATTGGTCGAGGAAAAGTTGATGAAACGAATTGCTCAGTTTTTTCCCATGAAGAGCCTGATGGCCGGTCTTCTTGGTGCCTGGTTGGCGACTGTTGGCGTGGCGCAAACCATCAATCTTGGGTCTGCCAATGTGGCCGATTTCAAGGTGGTGTATGCCACCGCTCAGGACGTGGTCGAAGGCAAGCGTGTAGCCGAGACCATGTGTGTGAACTGCCACGGCATCAACGGCATCAGTGTGCAAAAAGGTGTGCCTAACATCGCCGGGCAGCGGCCGGTCTATCTGCATCTTGAGATGAAGGTTTATCAGGTTGGTGGGCGTGGCGGCAACACCATGGCAAATACCGTCAAGTACATGAATGACGACGCCATCATGAAGGTCTCGGCCTATTACTCGAGCCTCGAACCAGCTGAAGGCATCGTTGTCAGCAATGCCAAATCTGCCAAGACCAAACCCGATGCCATCAGCGCCGGCCGTGCCGCTGCGGCTGCCTGCGGCGGTTGTCATGGTGAGGCGGGCGTCAGCAAAACGGCTGGTATGCCGAGCCTGACCGGTCTGGATCCAAAGTATTTTGTGGCAGCAATCAATGCCTATAAGGGCGGTCAGCGCAAGCATGACATGATGAAGGCACTGGTATCCGAATTGACCGAGACCGAGATCAGCAATATTGCGCTCTATTACGCGCTGCAGAAGGCCGAAAAGGCGGGTACCCCGGCGGTCGGAAACGTCGCCGCCGGCAAAACGGCAGCGGCTGGTTGCGTCGGTTGCCATGGCGAAGGTGGTGTCAGCGGCAATCCGTCGACGCCTAGCCTGGCGGGTCAGGATTCGCAGTATTTCGCCGCCGTGATGCGCGCCTACAAGGACGGCTCACGCAGTGACGCCACCATGAAAGGCCCAGCAAGCTCTCTTGATGAGGCTAGCGCCAAGAATCTGGCTGCCTTCTACGCTACTCAGACGCCGCAGTCGCCCAAGGTTGGCAAGCCGCTGAGCGTTGCGGAGTGGGCTGAGCGCTGCGATCGCTGCCACGGCGTCAACGGCAACAGTACGGATCCGCGCGCGCCAGCCCTGGCGGCGCAGCGCGTTGACTACCTTGAGAAGGTCCTGCGTGCCTACAAGAAGGGCGAGCGCAAGAGCAAGGAAATGGCAGTCATGTCCGAAGGCCTGGATGATGCGCTGGTGGATGGTCTGGCCATTCACTACGCGCGGCAGAAGGCGCGCGGTATCAGCTATCTGATTTTGCCTGCACCACCGACTAAATAATCTGCCACTACCCCGGCGAAATCCGGGTTCCACTGAGCATTCAAGACCTCTAACCCACCCTATTTTTTTACGGACAGATCAATGAGTAATTCGCCACTGCACCGCCATTACCTGCATTTTTCGGAGCTGCCCACCAGTATGCGTGTCATGCAGACAGCCGTTCTGATCGTGCTGGGCCTTGCCTACATGTTCGCTGCGCTATATCTGTTTCACGTCTACTCCGGGCGCGATGGCAACCCCAACAATTTGTCTTACGACGATCTGGTCATTGCCTATGCCGGTAGCGGCAAGGGTTCGAAGCTGGAATCGGCACTGCGAGGCCCGATGTCCAGCATGCTGCCGCCAGATGAGCTCAATGTGCTGGTTGCCTGGGTACAGAAAGGCGCCGACAAGGATGCGTACGAGACAACGATCAAGCCAACCATCGAAAAGCGTTGCCTGAGCTGTCACGATGGCAGCAATCCGCATTTGGCAAACTTCAATGGCCTGGACAACTTGAGAAAAGTGACTGAGCAGGACACCGGCACCGACATCTTCACACTGGTGCGCGTGTCGCACATCCACTTGTTTGGCCTGACCTTCATCTTCTATTTGGTCGGCTCGATCTTCAGCCATGCTTACTGGCGCCCGGTGTGGCTGAAAGCTACGATCGTTGGCTTGCCCTTCCTCTGTCTTGCCATGGACGTCTTGTCATGGTATGTGGTCAAACTGTTCCACCCATTTGCTCTGGTAACGATGGCCGCCGGTGCTTTGCAGGGCCTGTGCTTTGCCTTGATGTGGGTGGTATCGATGTATCAGCTTTGGTTCTCTGGAACACCTGAAGCTGTGATGCAGCGTCAAGGCGTCGACGAAATCTCGGTTGGCTAAGCAATAGCGCCAGGGAGAATTGCAAAAGCCGCCTGCGGGCGGCTTTTGTGTTGCTGAAGGGTGTTAATAAGCAGTTGGCGTTACCCTGGCGGCATTCTGGCTAGCGCATCCGCCGCCTTCGACAATCCGCCCAGAATCGCTTCGGCAACCTCACCTGGATAGCCTACCGGGATGCCCGACCGCACAGTTTCAATTACGGAAGTGGTGCGCTCCAGAAGGGATTGGATTATCAACTCTGCGCCTTCGGCATAGCCGTGTTGATGTGCCATGTGATTGAAGTGACGCCGCTTGATATCCTGCATCTTGTAGTGTCGGTTCTGTCCCTCCACCGCCATGGCCAGCTTGGCTTTCTGCACCTGCCACTTGCCCGGCCCCCTGCCGATGACCGGCCAGGCCGAAAGCACGTCGTACAGCGGCGTAAGGTGAAATCGACCGGCGGCCAACATCCGAATACTGAAGTTTTTAGCGTGGCCATCCGTCGCAGCCAGCATCCAAAACAAAATCTGAGTCGCCAGCAGCGTATTGCGGTCTTGCTCGGGCTGGATGCTTTGCTGGAGTAGCCGGGCTATGCTGCCAAAGCCCGGACCGCCGTCACTTTCGTATTTCCTATTCGGAGCCATGCCCAGGGCCTGGCAAAAGTCCTCTTGAGGCAAGCGCATCCACCAGCTACCGGAGGCCGAAAGCTTGCGGTCAAATCGCTCGACAATGAGAACCCGTTGACCCTTGAACGTGGCCATCTCTGCATTGGTCACGGGCAAGCCGTACGCGCGCAGTATCTGCAGGCAAAGCCACTCATTCTCAACAGAGGTTTCAAGATTGACCTGGCTGTTTCCGACCAACCCTAATGGGAGCTTGAAGATATGCGTTGTTGGCGTTGCATTCAAGGGTATATTCCATTGGTCCGCATGCCAGAGTAATGCTGACTTTTCCTGAGCACCCGCAAGCGAAATACGGGACTCATCGTCCGCGTCTTGCGGGCCAAAGCCAGGTGCAACTATCCGTTTCAGGTGATTGGCAACCCCGTCGTCGGACAAGGGCGTGAACTCGATCCGGTCAAACCCGGTAGGCGCTTTGCCTGCCGGTAGCAATTGAACGGCTCCAACACAGTCGCGACCAACCGATTCCAGCAGCTCAAATGTGTCTGCGGACTTCAGCTTGAACTTTTCGGCAATGCGCTTTCGAATGGCATCGCTGTCTGGTAGTAGGTTGCGAAAAAAGTTCTCAACAGCTTCTGTCTTGATGCTTGAGCGGCCGACGCCAAATGGAAGCGACAACGACAGAGGTCTTCCCGCTGGCGAGCGCATCCAGTCCTCGTTGTAAATGAGCTCCATCCCACCTCGTGCGGGTATGTTCCAGGTTCCGACGTGTTCTCCGTTTGTCCAGATTTCAAGCGTTTTGCTGCGTGCATTGCGGCCCATGATTTACCAATCCAATTCGTTGGTTTTCACACCAGGTGTGGATGTGGCGCGCGACCCGATGGAAATCTCCAGCCCCAAAACACTCGTCAAAAGCAGCAGTTGCTGGGCTGTAATAGTCTCAGGTTTTAGCTCGAATTGGGAGATTCGGCCTTGACTGAGCCCCATTCGCGCCGCAAGCTCCGATTGTGATAGGCCCTTGGCCTTGCGGGCCGACAAGATTAGTTGGCCAAGTTGCGTCGTCGTTAGTAGGGGCGGGTGCATTGTATTTTCCTAGCAGCATCAGTCGTAAATGTAGTTTACTACCATTGCTCGTAAATGACAAATATTAGTCTTGCTGCTAACAACCAAGCCTCTAGGCACTGCCAATTGCCAGGCTAGACAAAATAGTCGTGCAATCCGCTGAGGATGAGTGAAAACGGCTCCATGGCTGCGATGCGGGTACCAACGTGAAGCCACCGGGCTTGGCGTCTGCCGTGGGCAGTTCGCTAATTCGGGGACGCTGGCTGAAACGTGACTGGCGCCTTGATGAGTGCTGCCTGGCAACTCCCGAGGCCGACCACGTTAACCCGTATTGAGGTACTGGCGTCCACCGCGCGCAAAGTGGCTTCTCGCGTAATGCCACGCCACGCGCCCCGGAAGTAGGAATTCAGGTAAGACCGTCCCATGGGTGCCACGCCGTTGGCGTCTACATAGAGAAACTGACGGACCCGTGTAACGGTTTTGGCACAGGCAGTACGAAACGCCTCGGCGGGGAGTTTCTCTACCGCGATGACAATCTCGATTTGGTCCGGATCAATCTTGTAGCTAACACCGGCCCCGGCAATAGGCGAAGGCCAATCCTTGATTCCGGCCAGAGCAACTTCCAGTTTGAAACTGCCGAACTCGAGCAAGGACACCTGTGCCGTGCGAATTTCGTCGAGCGGCGTGGCCTCGACCGTGCTGCCAAAACCAGCGGCCAGCGCCGCCAACAGCAGCGCGGAGAAAGACCTGATGCTGTGGCCCGATGCCAAGGCTATTTGGCTGGCTGGCTGGCGTACCAACTTGCAAGCCCTTCAATGACGGCGTTGCTGTAGGGGAAGCTCATGTTGTGCATGGTAGTGCTTTCGCGTTTGCCATCACGATAGGCTCTCAAAGCCATGACAAGATAGTCTTTGTCCTGCCCGTTCATCTTTGGCGCAGTCATGGCTGGATTGTTTTCCTGATCATGGCAATGGTTGCACTTGGCAGCCAGGTCCTGAGTCGAACTTGGGATCTGGTCGCCGGCCTTGGGTTGCTGGGAGGCATAAAAAGCGACGATGTTGTCAATGTCCTTTTCGCTCAAGTTGGCAATGTAGCGTTGCATGCCCCAGTTTTGGCGGGTTGTCCGGTAGGAGCGCGTCGCTTTCCCAAGATATTCGGCATCCTGTCCAGCAAGGCTCGGTGTTGCCGAGTCCACACTGACGCCGCGCGCACCGTGGCAGCCGCCACACATGGCGCTCCCCGCTTCACCGGCAACGGCATCGCCGCGCTTGGGTGCAGTGCGCTGCACCGGTGTCTGGGCGGCAAAGAACAGTGCCAGCTTCTCGACATCCATTCGGTCGGAATCCAGTGTGACGGACTTCATCGACGTCTTCTTGCGGTCATCGCGGTGGTATTCAAGGATCGCCGCGGCCAGATAGTGCGGCTGCTGGCCGGCCAGGGTTGGCGTCCCCGGAGTCTTGGCGTTGCCGTCTTCACCGTGGCACTTGGCGCAACTGGTAGCCAGCGCCTTGCCGGTCTCGTAGGGGGAGGTGTGCTTCACATCCTCTGCCTTGGCGCTGGCAACTGCGGGCAGACTGGCAAAGTAGGCAGCGACATTGTGCAGATCCGCTTCAGTCATCTGCGTTGCGATGTCCCGCAGGGCTGCATGGGTACGTTTTCCGGTCTTGTATTCGTTTAGAGACGCAAGCAGGTAGGCTTCGCGTTGCGCTGCCAGATGCGGGATGGCCGGGGCCACACTGCCGCCATTGGCGCCATGACATGCCTGGCATGATTTCTCTGCCAGAACCTTGCCGGCAGCTACATCACCCTTGGCCGCTACTGGCTTGGTGGGTTCGTCCTTCTTCTGGCCACAGCCAAACAGCGCGAGGGACAAAAGCACGATGCCAAAAATAGATTTATTCATGGGGAATCTCATTGATCAATTAACGCCTCAGCCGGTTGCAAGAGCTCGCATTTCGGGTTGCCATTTGCAGCAGGAAACTGCTCGGCATTATATGCCGAGATGAGCGGTGAAATGTTCATGCGCGGTTGCTTGTGCATGACAGAATGCGCTGAAAATTGGCGCTGTTAAAGTCAAACAAAAATGCCCGCTGGTGCGGGCATTTTGTCTGGATGACGGGCTTACTTGGTAGCCAGAACCCAAGCGGCCAGTGTCTTCGCTTCGGCGTCGCTAACACCTGCGCTCGGGGGCATGGCGTTGTCGCCAAACGAGCCCTTGCCACCTTTCAGAATGACGCCGACCAGCTTGGCTTCAGCATCTTTCTGGCCAGCGTATTTCTTGGCGATAGCCTGGTAGCTCGGGCCGACTTTGGTCTTGTCAACAGCGTGGCAAGTCGTGCATTTCTTGGCTTTGGCAAGCGCCTCATCGGCAAACGCGGGCGAAGTGACGGCGACTGCGGCGGCTGCAGCAACTAGAGCTAAGAGCAAACGTTTCATGAGATCTTCCTTAAGGTTGGGTTGTCTGAATAGACATAACGCGAAGGCAGTGATTCCGGCTGACACTTATTGCACTCGCTTACGCCACGAGCTCTGGTAAACGGGAAGTATCTGTTCAGACCAACCGCATCGAGCCCGCGCAATTTTATCTGAGAACTTTTCCAAAGCCAGGGGTAAAACACCCGTCAGACCGACAGACAAGCAAGAATTGCGGGCAAACCCTTATTGATACAAATCAACAGCTTTGCAAATGATCAGTCGACAAATTTCAGCTCGATCAATCCGCGCTATTTCTTCTTGGTGACCAAGGCTGCATTGGTTGCAGCATCATTGCTTTTTTGTTTCGCGATGATCAGACCCTTGATCGCAGGGTACTTGTCTTCCGGAAGAATCTTGTGACCCACCAGCCAAGCCTTGCTGCCATAGGGACGTCCCGCGATGATTTTGTCGGCTTCCGCATCACCGATGCCAGGCAGTGTCTTGAGCTCATCCTTCTTTGCGCTGTTGATATCCACCAGTTTGATCTTGGCGGCGGCTTTGCGTTTGGCGTCAGCGACATTCTTCGCGCCTGTTGTGCCCGTTGCAGAGTTGCTGGCGGCTGCCTGCGGTGTGCTTGCTTTGCTGTCAGCGGCCCTGGCCAGACCTGCGCATAGTAGAAGTGCAAGCGCAATCAAAGTGACTTTGGAGGTGCTGGATTTCATGAGAATATTTCCTTGGAATTTGTTGATGCAATAGTGTATGGGATACCGAAAAAAACCCCGAAGTCGTCGCAGCCTCCGGGGTCTCTGTTGATCGCAGCGAGTTGCTGCTTAGTTCATATGAACCGACTTAATGTCGGCCACCTTGCCCGTGCCGTGGCACACCAGGCAGGCTTCAGGGTTTGCAACCATACTGCCTGCGACAGTGCGGCTGTCGTAGAAGTGACCAGCGTTGCCCTTGATGTGCGCAATCGCCGTTGGCGTGTCGTGGCAAGAAGCGCATGCCGAGGCAATCGGTGAACTCACAAGGGTCGTTGCAGCAGCGTCGACATAAGGCGTCGTGCTGGTGGTTGCGAAGTTGGTGGTATAGCCATTGCCGTACGCAGCACCAGCGGTCACGAATGGTGACCAGTAGGTCCCCGGAATCGCTTCATTGCCTGTCACAACGACGTTCACTGGAGTGGGCACGGTACCGGTTGCGACCGTCGTCCAAAGCAGATTGGGAACGGCAGCGGCATTGGTGGCGTTGCTGAAGTCGTACGAGCCAGGCACGTGGCACTGTTCGCAATTGTTCAGCACGCCCGGATAGCCGACGGTCCAGTACGTGTCACCGGCCGAAGCCTCCCACGAGAACTTGTTGACGCGCTTGCCAGATGCATGGATCGAGTGCACTGCTTCCTTGATGTTCACGCCCCAGCCGCTGTTGACGCGGTTGACGTTGTGGCAGAAGGTGCAGGTTGCTGCGTCGTTGCGCTGACCGGCGTGGAAGGTCTTGGCCGTGAAGACGCCCAGCGCCAGGTGGCAGGCATTGCAACGGGCGTTTTCAACGATCACGCGGCGTGATGTGGCAGCAGTGAAGCCGGCCGGGAGTGTGCCACTCACCAGCTTGCTCACATTCGGCGCGGGAACACTCAGGCCGCCAACCTTGGTCGCGGTGGTATAGGCAAAACCGGCAACATTGGTCTGCGTCAGCGGTTGTGTCGTCAACAGTCCATAGGTGTAACCAATGCCGCCAATCATCATCCTGGCTGTGGTCGGAATCTTTACCCCGGTCAGGGTCAGGGTGTAGTAAGCGCTGGCGGCGTCGAACGTCAGGGTACCTGCTGCGGTAGCCGACATGTTGGTGCCGTCATCGTTCTTGCCAGTGCCTCTCCAGACATTCTTGAGGTAGGTGCTGACGGTGGCGTTCCAGTCGGCTGGCGCCGTGATGCCATCCTGCGGCACGGCAAATGCCAGATAGACGCTGGGTCCACCAACGAAATTGTCCATTAACTCCGTCTTGCCGGTGGCGCTGTATGTGTTGAAGACGACCGGGCTACCGTCCTTCAGGAAGCGGAATTTGAACACCGGTTGTGCGCTGGCATTCAGCGTTACGCTGTTCAGATCCCAGGTGACCTGGCTGGCGCCGGCGGGCAGGTTGCTCTTCACCGATGCGATGCTGGAGGCGTTGGTATTGTTGTTGCCGGAAACCGGATTCGTGTAAATGTTGTTCGAATTGGGTGGCAGCACTGCGACGTGATTGACTGTGGCGATTGACACTGCATCGTGGCAAGTGGCACACAGCTTGTCGTCGGCCTTGGCTCCACCAACGTGGCCGGGGTATACGCCATTGAGGGTCGTGCCGCCACCGGTGGCAAAGTTGATGCCGTCATGGCAGGCGCCGCACGCCATAATGTTTGGAACGTTTTTCCAGTTGTCGCCCTGTGCAGTCTTGTTGACAGCAGTGGCCGAACCATCGTGACATTTGACGCAGTTACGCTGATCCTGCGGGTAGGTGGTTTCGTTGAACAGGATGCCGCCATAGTTGTAACCGGTCTTGGTCAGTTCCTCGCCCATGTGTAGGCGGTGCAGGAAGGCCGGGAAATCGCCGACAGCCCTGCCAGCAATCTTGTAGGTGCTGCCGGAGTAGCCGGTGGCAGTGGTAGTTGCCTCGGCGTTGCCGTACTTGCGCTGGTCGTTGTGGCAGGTCACGCACAGCCTCGGGTCCTGGCGTCCGCCGCCGTGAACTGCAAACTTGCTGTGGCATTCAAGGCAGGCCGACAACTTGACGATTTCGCGTTGCGTATCGGTGGCGGAGACAGGTTTGCCAGTGGCCGGGATAAAGTCATAGACAACGTTCAGCGGGTTCTTCAGCGGCACACCCGTCACCAGCTGAACCGCGTTCGCAGTGTTGGTGCCGGTGCCGGGAGCATTGCCAGAGATCTGCATCACCAGACGGTGCGTCAGGGTCGGATCGTAGGTTAGGTCGCCGAGGTCGGCAACATCGTTGTTGACGCTGGCGGTTTTCGCCGCGGCAGCAGCAGCAGCCACCACGTCTTTCACCTTGGTGACGTCGCGGTAGAACGTGTATTTGTAGCTACCGTCACCGTTGTCGACCAAGGTGCCATTGCTGTCGGTTGTTGGCTTGGCCGGAAGAACCGTTGTCGCCGTGGTGCTTGGGATCGAGGTCACGTTGTAGCTGACCCACTTGCTCGGGCTGCCGTTGGCTCCAGGCACAAGTTTGGCCAGCGCAAAGGCTACGTTCGGGTAGCTGGCAACCGTGGCGGTTGCACTCTTGGAACTACTGCCCAAGCCCACAACAGGGGCCCCGGCCGCATCGGTGATCTTGAACGTGACCACGGGTGCCCCGGCAATTGTCACGCCGGTGACGGCCCCGATGAACTGTGCGCTTGCCCACTGATCTGGTGCGAATGAAGCAATTTTGACAGTGGCTATTCCGTTGGCGCCGGCAGGACCTGCAGCACCAGTCGCACCACTCGCTCCAGTGGCGCCTGTGGCGCCCGTGGCGCCAGGCGCACCATCGCTGCCGCCGCAACCGGCTAGGGCTGCAGCGAGCAGACTCGCCGCCGCGAACCTGACCCAGTGATGGGAGGGTCGACTCTTCCCAGACAAACCAAAACATTCCATGTGGCCTCCTAAGGCATTGACGTTGACGAAAACTTAAGAATGCTTAAGAAAAATTACGTTTCTTAAGATTACTTTGCAAAGCGATATTTTCCATTTGCCGCCGGGTGTCGGTTTGTGTTAGATCAAACTCGATCGTCGATGCAGTACAAATGTTTGCGTTAAATCAATGAGGCTGCGCACGCACAAAAAAACACCCCGGATACGTTGCCGCATCCGGGGTGTTGGCTTAAGTCTGACTGGCGGGGCTTTTCGCTTAACGCCCTCGCCTGTCTGATACTAGCTTGGATCGATCACTGGTGAACGACTGCAACGTCGAACTCCTTGCCAGCGCCGTGGCACACCAGGCAGCCTTCCGTCTTGCTCAGAGCGGTGCTGCGCGCTTCGTAGACGGCACCACCGTTGGTCACCATGTGCGCTTTCGCCAGGCTGGTGTCGTGGCAGGCGAAGCAGGCCGATGCGATGGGTGAGCTCATCAGGGTCGTGTTCTCAGCCGCACGGGTGTAGCCACCAGCGCCAGCAACTTTCGCCGGCACCACAGTTCCATCGACCAGCGTGTAGGAGGCGACTGTCGCACCCTGTGCGGTGAAGGCAAAGCCCAAACCGTACTTGGTACCGGCGGTTTGCGCAATGTAGGGCGAGGTAGTGGCAACAGGTGCAACCGTTGTACCGGTGGCGTTATACGGCCACAGCAAGTTCGGCTGCAGTGTGGCCCCGCTTGCACCAAAGTTCACGGTATTGGCCACGTGACACTGGTTGCAATCCTTCAGCACGCCCGGATACAGAGTTTGTGACCAATCCTTGTTCCAGGTGTAGGCAACCGAGCGCTTGCTGGCGCCATGGATACCGTGAACAAAGGTGCTGGAGTTAACTGCCCAACCGGTGTTGACGCGATTGACGTTATGGCAAATGTTGCATGCAGTCGGATCGTTGCGGGCGGCGCCATGGAAGTTCGGATTGGTACCGAGCTGGTCATGGCAGCTGTTGCACTTAGCAATATCGACAATTACGCGCCGTGCCGTGTAACCGGTAGCGACGAGCTTCTTCAGCACGCCGGGTGTTGCCAGTCCGCCGGTAGCAGACACGTTTGGATTCACCGCTACGTTGGCTGCGACATAAGGATAGGCCGTCAGACCTTTCTGCGTGAAGCTGCCGATGATTGCACCCGTGACCATTGTGGCAGTCGTCGGAATGACGACCGGGCTGGCAAGAATGGCTGTCGGGTTGCAGGCTTGCAGGGCAGGTGCTGTGACCTTGGTGCAGCCAGTGTCAACGGGCTGCCCGATCGTGTCACCGGTCAGTGTGACAGTGAAGTTTCCTGCTGCGTCAGCTGTCAGTGTACCGGCCTTCGGTGAACCAGCAGCGATTAACAAGTTGGTCAAACTGGCGCTGGCAGAGACGTTGAAGTCAGCCGGCGCAGGAATGCCGTCCTGAGGTACAGCGTAAGCGACGTAGATGCTCGGACCGCTGGCAAAACCGGGAATCGGCTCGTAGGCCGGGGAGACGACCATGGCACCCGACGCCGCATTGCGGACCAGAGTTGGCACCGCCAGTGACGTGACGGCAACACCGTTCTTCTTGATCTGGAACGTGACTACCGGTTGCCTGGAAGAATTGACCGTCACCGACGTGATACCGAAGCTGAAGGTGGCTACGCCAGCTTGTGCAACCGGGTTGTTCGGTGTGGCAAACGTGGTGCGGTGGCTGACCGGAATGGTGGTCGCATCATGGCACAGGGCGCAAGTTGTGTTGTCGGCCTTGACGCCACCGGTGTGACCCGATTTTGTGGTGCCGACGGCAACCTTGGCTGCAACGTCTTTGTCGCGGTCAGCCAGCGTGATGCCAGCGCCTGTTGCAAAGTTGATGCCGTCATGGCATGCGCCGCACGCCAGCAGGCTGGGGACGTTCTTCCAGTTGTCGCCATTGGGCGTCACAATGGTGTTGCCACCGCTGGTGCTGGCCGTGCCGGTATGGCACTTGGTGCAATTGGCCGGATCCTGCGGGAAGCCGACCTTGTTGAACATCTGCGCGCCACCGTTGTTGTTGAAGTTGTAGCCCTGCAGCACCAAATTGTCACCCATGTGCGTCTTGTGGATCAGGCTTGGGTAAACGCCAACCGGTCGGCCGTACAGAATGGCTTGGGCGGCACGTTTGACTGCCGTGCTGGCGCTGGATGCGGCGGAGACGATCGTTATCCCGTCTGCTGCAAACGTCATATTGCCGGCGTTGAAGCTGTACTTGATCTGGTCGGTGTGGCAGGTAACGCACAGGTTCGGGTCATTGCGACCGGCAGTGAGTGTGCCAGCTGTCGAAGAGAGGCTCGCCCCTGCGCCAGCAAAGCTCGTAGGCGCCGGGCTGGCGTGGCCGATGCCCTTGCCGTCATGGCATGCCGTGCAAGAGGCCTTGTCAACGATCTTGCGCGTCACTGCGGGGGTGCCGCCATTGGGGACGAAGTCATAACCCAGGTTGAAGGTATTGACCAGCGGTACTGCTGCCACTGAGGAAGCCGCAGCTGTGGGCGTGTTGGTGCCGGTGCCTGGCATGTTGCCGCTGATGAAGATGCCCAGACGGTGCGTCAGACTGCCGTCGTAGGTCAAATCGCCCAGATCGGCCTTCTTGGATAGACCGTCCGCAGAGTCGTTCAAACTCGCAACGACGGCAGCGACTGCCTTGACGTCGCGGTAGAAGGTGTACTGGTAGCTGCCATCGCCGTTGTCAACCAGGGTGCCCTGATTGTCGGCAGCAGGGAAGGTGCCGCACCAGGTGGCAGCGGTAGTAGCTGTGTTGTTGCATGAGTCGGCAGCGGCGATGGTGCCAGCCGCTTGCGCCACGGTGACGGGCTTGGTCACAATGTAGCTGACCCACTTGCTGGGTTCGGTGCTGATCGTGCTGGTCGTGGTGCCCGAGGTGACTTGGGCGCTGGTGGCAGGCACCAACTTGGCCAGTGTGAAGGAGATATTGGCCAGAGCCCCGACAGTGGCTGTACTGGATTGGGTCTTGGCGCCCAGACCGACGACCGGGTTGCCGTTCTGGTCGGTCAGCTTGAACTTGACAACCGGCGGACTGTTAATGGCAACGCTTGTCACAGTGACCTGCGGCTGCAAGGCCTGCCAGGTGGCGACCGCTGCCGCACTGGGAGTTGCTGAATTGCTGCCCACATTCACTGTAGCAACAAAATTGGCGCCGGCCGGACCTTGCGGACCGGTGGCACCAGCTGCACCAGCTGCACCAGCTGCACCGGTCGCACCAGGCGCGCCATCGCTGCCACCGCCGCAACCTGCCAAAGCAGCGACTGCGAGCACACTTGCCGCCGCCAATTTGGTCCACTGCGGCGAAGGCCGCTGCCTACCTAAATAATCAAAATGCTTCACTGCCGACTCCTTAAGTCTTAAAAAAATACACGGAAAAACACTTTACACACACTTTACAGCTATGCATTTTCAAGGCAAGGGGATTCGGCGAGTTTGTCCTAGATCAAACTTGACGCACATCAGATCGATGTCTTGGCGTGTTTACCAAGACTTTCTTAAACACTAATATGCGAGGGCATTCCTGCAGGCTTGGACAGCCACGCGAGGATTGAATTCAAGCGGTCCGAATTTCTAAGCCTAGAAAGAATTGGCACCGAAGGCATCCATCAGGTGTGGGTAGCGCGCAAGCAATTCCGTTCGACCTTGTTCAGCCCGTTGTTTCCATCCAGAGCCGCGGCCGACGGCGTCATGCCACGCATCGGTCACCCGTTCAGAAGCTCCGCTTGCCAGGTGCCACTCTACTAGGGCGGCGGCCTGCACGAGATCCTTGTTGGACTTGGCGCGCTGGGCTATGGGTCTTTCACCAAACACAATGAGTTTGTGTACAGCGTAGCGTGCCGGGTCGGGCAGATTCACAACGCAGGCACCTGAGCCAGAGAAGACCGCCCCCCGGGTCGTCCCTTCCAAAGAAAATTCCATGAATTTCAGTGGCTCGAGCACCAGTCCCAGGCCCTCCATCTGAACTACACCGTCGGCCGATTCGCGCCCTGCATTACTTGTCAGGAAATCAATGCGAAGTTCCGGGTCGTCGGGGTTTCGATACTGCGCGCCCGTCGTGCCAGAGAACTCGCGCACCGGCAACAATCCCATCTCGAGCGAAGTGATGGCATCGTGCACCGACATGTTGATGTTGGCAGGTAAGGCAATCGAAATGTTTTTGCCTGCATGTGCAAAGTCAACATCGAGGGTCTTGTCGCCCGACATCCAGCGCACGCCAAGCATGTTTCCAAATGCAGTGAAGGCATGCGTGCCTATAAGAACACCACCCGCCTTGAAAAATCCATAGGCGGAAAGCTTGTGAACGATTCGAAAGTGCTTGTCCAGCATCTCGGTGCATCCCAAAGCTTTCGAAGCCGCCGCGCGCTTCTTTAGCAGGTCCTTTTGCCCACCCAGCGCCGCCTTGTAATTGGCGACCAGTGATTGAACTCTCTCGCTGTTCGGTCCAACGTAAGCCATGCGGCCAGTGCCGTCAATGTCGCGGTAGCCAAAATGGATGTATTCATGGCCTCGAACGTTTCGCTTGTGAAAGGCACCGGTCAGCAATGAAAACGGCGCCATGTCGTTTGCCAATGCGGCGTCGAACATCTCGGAATAGGATGCCTGTGCGCTCAGTGAAAGCTCAGTCGAGAGGGTTTGAATGACTGGCGAACGTTACTACACGTTGTTCCATTTGTATAGTAACTACAGAAACAGTAATTACAAACCCAAAAGAAAAACCACCCCTTGCTGGGGCGGCTCAGCCATTTCAGAAAGCGTGCCGCCTGTAGCTACGGCAACTGGTAGACGTAGGTCACGCCAATGAAGCTGACGCTTTGCGACGGCTTCTGAAGCACGGTGCTGCCGTCCGAATAGACGAATGGAACACCGTTGTAGCCCCAGGTCCAGTCGTCGACGCTGTTGCGCTGGTGGATGAGATCGACGCGCACCGATGAAGACTTGTCGAGCGCGTATTTGCCAAACAGTTTCAAGGCCGTCTGGTTGTATACGATGTCGGGCAGGCCACCGGTGGAGGCCAGCAGGGCCGCACTGTAGGCATCGGCAGAGGCGTCGAGCCCCTGAGCATAAACGCTCCGGTCGGTCACGCGCAGCAGGTTGCCGCCGACGTCGAACTTGGCACTGGCCTTGCCGGTAAACCCGATGCTGGCATTGACGCTGGTGTTGGTAAACGCCATCAGGTAACCGGCGGGAAGGGCCTGATTGAGACCCTGCTTGCCGCGCGAGAGGTAACCATTGATGGACCACGCATCGGACAAGGCATAGGCGGCATCGACGCTGAGCAGATTCATGCTGCTGTCGCGCAGGCCGTACGCGCTGGGCGCGCTGTACTGATCCCTGCCGCCTTCGGCGTTGATTTGCAGCGTCAACTCTTCACTGGGTTGCCAGTCGGCAAAGAGTTTGACCTTGTCGCGCCGGCGGTCAGCCAGCGTCGGCATGAAAATCGCAGTGGATGGCAACCCCAAAACCGGGTTGTTCACATCGGTGACCTCAGTGACGCCCGCGCCACTATTGTCTTTCAACCAGTTCGATCCATCGCGTCGGCTGCTGGAGAGGCTGACCGTGCCACTGGCGTTGTCCGACATGCGACGCCGCACATCAATGTGAACGCTGTTTTCCTGCGTCTGCTGGCGCAGCGCGCTGACGCCGGCGATAGCGCTGGTGGCGGTGAAGACGCCGCGATCAATCGCTTCGTAGTCAGCGCCGAGCGTGCCGCGATAGTCGGCGTTGAACTGCCAGTTCGCCTGCAGTTTGCCGTTGGTCTTGCGGTTCGGAAAACTCTGGTTGGTGTAGCCGGCAGTGCCTTCGGAGTTGTAGTACGCGATCGGCGTGTTGTCCTGCCGACTCTGGTAACGCCAGTCGGCCAGCAGGGAGAGTTGCTGCGTTGGCCGCGAAGTCAGGCTGAGCTTGGCGCTGTTGGTGGCGACATCTCCTCCCAAGTTCGTGATGCCCACAGGCGCGCCAGTCAGACCGGCTGCCGCAAAATCGACGTTCTGCGTGGAGATGGCGCGGGCGAACTTGAAGGTGGTTCGCGTGCTGGGCGTCAGGTCGAAACTGCCGGTCAGATCGAACTGGTGCGCCTGGTTGTCCGGCGCCAGTGCCAGCGGCTGGTTAAGGATGCCAATCAGACCGGCATTCGTGTTCAGACCGGCGGGCACGCTGGGGTTCAGTGTGCTGTTGCCATTGCGGTAATAGGAGCCGTAATAGCCAAGGCTGAAGCGCAACTGGTCCATGGCGTAGTTGACGCGCGCTTCCACCTGGCTGGTTCGGGCGTCGACCGGCTCGGGCAGCATCAGCAGCGCCCAACCGGTATTGGCACCGCACGTCGGCGCAATCACGGACGGGCAATTCATCCCCGTGCCAAACAACCGCGAACCCTCTTTTTTCTCGGTCTTGAGATCGAGCGCAAACTGCCATGCAGGGCTGAAGATTTTGGTCAGACCCAGTCCTACACTGGTTCGCTTGGTCTGCGCTTCGAAGTCGCTGCCGCTACCAGGACCGCCGGGCAAAGACACCAGCTGTGGCGTGGACGAGCCGGCACCGAGCATGCCCGTGTTGGCGATGTTGGGGCCATAGTGAACGAGCTCACCGTAATTCGCATTGAGCTTCCAGTTGCCCGGATCCTTCCAGATCAGACCGAGTTCGCGCGTGTCTCCAAGCAGGTTGGAGCCGCTGAAGTCGACCCATTGGCTGGCTTCCTGATTGCGCAGGCTGTAATCAATACCCAGCAGGCCCACCGCACTGCGATCGCCACCCAGACCGTTGTACTGGCCAAACAGAGCTCGGTCGGCGCGATCGCCGCTGACAGCGCCAGCACCGAAACTGATGGTGGTTTGGGCGTTCGCGCCTTGCGCCAGGCTTGCCAAGCAGACCGCACATGCCGCAGCCGCTACTGCGCCGCGCCGAAAGTGAAAAGAAAAAACCGATGTGTTCATGATTTTTCTCCGTGCCTCAGCGCATGAAAAGCGGTAATGTCGAGTTGGTGCTCGATGGATTGTTGGACCCATGAATCTGCGTGTGGCAGTTCAGGCAGCTGCGACCTTGCCAGAGATTGATCGTGTTCTTGCCACTGACACCTGCGCTGGGCGCGCCGATCGCGCCCACGGTACCTGTGGCGTGCGGCGTGTGGCATTGCTGGCAGAGTATCGGTGGGCGCATTCTGAGCAGGGGCGAGACTACGCTGCCGTGCACCGTATGGCAGTTGGTGCAATCTTCGGTGACCGGTTCATGCTGGTGCACCAAGGGGCCGCGCTTTTCAGCGTGACAGGTGTAGCAGGTGTCGTTGATGCTGTCGCGCTTGAGCAGTTTGGGGCCGGCCGAGCCGTGCGGGTTGTGGCAATCAGAACAAACCATCTTGCCTTCCGGAACCGGGTGATGCGATGGCCGGTTCATCTGCGCGCGTTGCTCCTTATGGCAGGTGTAGCAGACCTCGGCCTGCGTCGCGCGTTCGCGCACCTTGTCGTGGTTATCATGTATCTTATGGCAGGCACTGCAGGCTACATCAGCAGCTTCATGCGGACTGCCGGACCAGAGCGCCCGTTTGGTATCTTTGACGTGGCAGCTCAGGCAGGCGGCGCTGCGCTCACTCGCAGGCAGCGTTGACTTCTTCGTAAACATGCGATCCGGATGAGGCTGGACCGGCACGCCGGCCGGCTTCTTGGCGTGGGTCGGACTCGGGCCGTGGCAGCTGATGCAGTCCGGCACCCGCTTGTCAGCAGTGAATCCGTGTGCCGTCTTGCTGATGTCGGGCCGATCGTCCTCGTCATGGCAGGTGACGCACAATGCCGCCCCAACCGGATCTTGAGCCTGTGCGGCACCTATCAGTCCGCACAGACACAGGCCAAAGATGGCCGATAAACGCTTGAGTTGCATCCCAGTCCCCTTCAAAATTTTGACGCTCAGTTCAGACCGTGGACGATGTCTACGCTCTTGAAGCCACCACTGGAGTGGCAATCATTGCAGCTTTCGCGCGGTACGGTGCCCAGACCAGCTTGCGTGAGGACGCCAAAGCTGGCGCCACCAAAATTGGTCACGTGGGCGATCACAGAGCCGCCACTGGCGGTCTTGCCATCATGGCACGAAGTGCAGGTAGCCGCCTTGGGCGAGATCACCAACCACTGATTTGGATCGGTGACGCCTGCTGGCTTCTTCACTACTGCGCCCAGCGGACCGAGGTCGGTCTTGTAGGAGTTGTTGACATGACAGGCGTTGCAGTTCATGCTGGCGCCAGGCCACTTGACCTCGGCTGCAAAGTTTGTCACCACAATCGGTTTACCGGTGCTGTCCGTCTGCTGCGACAGCGAGGGTCCTCCCGTCATAGACGTTCCATCGAGATTGAAGGCGTCCACCACCGAGTTGCCTGCTGTGAACGGATAGGCTCGCCTGGAACTGCCATGGATGCCGTGGATCATCCGTTTGAACTGGTAGGACTCGTTGAGGGCCATGCCATTCGTCATGAGCGTTGTTGATGCGCGGTTCGCGTCGTGGCAGGTCACGCAGGCTTCAACGATGTCGCGCGCACCACTGTGGAAGCCGTTGGGCAGCGTGTTGGATCCCGAGGTTGTGCCCAGAAAACCGTGGCAGACATTGCACTTTTCGGTTGCGACAATGCTGCGGCGCGGCTGCAAGCTGCCGCTCAGGGCAAGTTCCGTGTAAGTGTGCTGCACACCGGTGTTCACCAGCACGGTTGGTGTGACTTCAGGCCGCGGTGTTGTCCCGGCACCGGCGGCCAGCATGTGTTCCTTGACCTGGCCGATGCTAACGACGCGCGCCGTGCCCTTGGCAACCGCAATGGCGCTGTCATCGGGCACCGGGAGGCTAACCGTGTAGTGGTTGGCTCCGTCGTTGCTGCCCTTGTAGGCGTAGGCATTGGCCGTGCTGCCGCCATTGTTGTAGGCTGAATACTCGGTCACCGCATCAAGCTGACCGACCATGTTCTGGTAGGCCAGGTAGAAACGCAGATTACCGAACTTTGTATTGGTCGAACAAGCCAGAGTCGCTCCACTGCCGGTGCAGTCCGGTGTCACCAGGTTGTAGGCGGTATTGCTGTTGGTCGGATCGGCCAGGAAGTACTTCACCGTGACGCTGCGCGCCTTGTGATCAGCTGTGTCGTTGAAGGCCACGCTCTCGATGTTCATCTTATATTTTGCGGCGTTCGCCTGGACCTGATTCCAGTGCACACTCTCAGGCGAGACCACAGATCCGGCACCGTGGCAGCGGGCACATTGTGCATTGGGCAACGCCTTGGCCGACGCACCGGCACCAACAAACAGGCCGGCGATGACCTTGTGGTTGGTATCCCATAGCGAGCCCGCATTGTTGGCATGGCAGGTCAGGCACGCTTCCTTGCTCGGCTGGGTCTTCCAGTTGTCGCCCTGCGGTGTTGCCGGATTGGCACCCGAATGGCAGACAGAGCAGTTGCGCAGATCTTGCGGAAATCCGACATCCGCGTAACTGTTCTTGCTGTCCTGATAGCCCCAGATGGTGTAGTCCTCACCACCTGCCGCCAACTGGCTGTAGAGTAGTCTGCCAGCATGGATCTTGTGCACCATGGTGGCAAGATTCAGGACATTGCCGCTGTTCGCATCGGTGGTGCCAGGGTTGTGGCACATCACGCAATACTGAGTATCGACGCGGCCGCCACCATGCAGGCCCAATTTGTCGTGGCAATTGTTGCAGGTTGCCACATCAGTCATCTTGCGGGTTTTCGCCGGATCGGTGACCAGAACCGATTTGCCCGTAGCGTCCAGCGTAAAGTCGATGTAGGGATTGACCAGGATCGTCTTGCCCGCAGCGTTTAAGTAACTTAGTTGAATGGCGACGCGGTGGGTTCGCGTCGGCTCAAAAACGACGCCATTGGTCTGAGTCGGGTCCTGGATGTTGGTCTTGAAGGTATACGTGTAGTAGCCGTCGGCGTTGTAAACCAGTTGCGTTGCCAGCAGAGCGGCATCGGTCTGTTTTGGATCAGTGGTCGCCTGCATGGCGCTGGCGAGCACGGGCTGGCCGCCAGGACCGACACCAGCGCTTGCGGTTTCCTTGCGGTAGATGTAGTTGACCCACTGGTCCGGGTCGCCATTGGTGCCTGGGACCAGTTTGGCAATGGCGACGCTGAGGTCCGTGACCTTCAGACCGGCTTTGATCGCCCCGTCAGAGAACACGGCAAAGTTGATCTTGGGCGGGCCGTTGACAACGACCGCCGCTATGCCGGCACTTTGCGGCACCGTGAAGGGTGCCGCAGAGTTGGTCGCTGTGTCGTTTGCAGTCAGCGCACTGGCTGTCGCAATAGCGCTATTGGCAGCAACAACCGGTACCAGTGGCGCGGTTGCCAATGTCCCATTGCCACCACCGCCGCCACAACCGGCAACGGCAGCCAACAAAATACCCACCAATCCCCAACGAGCCAATGAATGTTTCATCTCTTCTCCGTCGTTTTCCGGTTAAACGACACGACACGAACTGCTGAAAGCCGTTAGCGCGATACCGTTACTTCTCTGCAATTCATTCCAGACATTATTGAACCATTCTGGAGGCGGCAGGGCTTGCCAGTGCTTACTGCGCCAGAACCCAGTCGGCCAGGTTCTTCTGTGCGCCTGCATCCTTGGAGTCAAGAATCTTGTGTTCTTCTTCGCCGTCAGGCGTCTTGACCTTGGGGCCGGTCGTGATCGCCTTGACGATGGTGGCCTGGCCGTCGGCCTTGCCCTTGTATTTGGCAGCGATACTCTTCAGGGACGGGCCCTTTTTAACCTTGTCGACGTCATGGCAGGTATTGCATTTGTTCTTCTTGAACAAGGCCTGCGCTGCATCGGCGTCAACCGCCGCGAAGGTATGGGTCGAAAATCCAGCCAGCGCCGCGATGGCGAGGGACGCTGCGAGTTTTGTCAATTTCATTTCAAAGCCTTTCAGGTTACGGTTTCATCCACTTTCAGGTTGCCCTAAGTATTAACTCAGGGCTCACTTGGTCCAGAGGATAAACCTTCAGCTACTTTTTCCTATCAGCAGAAGGCAATGGTATCGGCTCTGGTTGATCTAAATCAAATGAATTTTCAGGTTTGCCACGGACCTGTTGCATTCTTGCCAGCGTCGGGACTCGATCCGGGTTATCTTTCGAACTCCTTTAGCCACTGGTCCAGCTCCTGAGCGGCGGCCTCGGCGGCGGCGGCCAGAGCTTGCACGCCGCCCGCCGCGTCGGCTGTGGCAGCGCTGCGTTGCACCGTCAGACTGCGCTGCGCCAGCCATTGGCTGCCCCTGGTTTCGGGGCGCGTCAGCGTGGCGCGCAGTCGCAGCAAACCGGTGCTTTTGTTGGCGCTCTCGAACATTTGGCTGAACTCCTCGAGCTCAAGCTGCAGCAGCAGCGGTTTGGCGGCGTTGGGTCCGGCGCTATCGCCGGAGTTGAGCAGCGCGCGCTGCTGGCCGAGTTGCTGCCGCAAGTGTTGGCGTAACAATTGCGATGGCGTCATGCTCCAGCGGGCCAGCGTGTAGGGGCGCAACTGCTGGCTGTCGGCGTAAGCGAGGCGGTACAGCACGGCTGTGCTGTCCAGGGCGGCAGGGGCTTCCAGCATTTCCAGCAGCAAGGTGGGCAAGGCCTTGCCTGGAGTGGGCGCGGTACTGTTCAGTGGTCCCGGGCCAAAGTCATAAACCGCGACGCGCGGTGCCGGGTTTTTCAGGGCGCAGCCTGAGAGCGCCAGGATCAGGAGCAGGACAAACGAAACTCTTTGCATGGTGTTCTTCATGGTTTGCTTGGGTTGGCGGCAAAGCCCGGTTCTCCGGGGCCCGGCTCTGGCGTCGTTTTGCCAAAGAGCAGCGACTGCGGGTTCTCGCTGACGCTGCTGGCGGCGCGTCCGAGCTGGCGCGCGCTGCGTGCGGCGTCTTCCAGCGCGCGGTTGGCACGCGGCAGGGTGCTGCTGTTCAGATTCTGGCCGCTGCGCTCGAGCGTCTGGCTGCCATTGGCAATCTGGTCGAGTGTGCCTCCGGTTTCATTCATTCGTTCCGTCACTGCCCGGAAGGCGCGCGCTGACAGGCGCGCTTCGTCGGCGCTCTCGCCGACCCGCACGGAAGTGTCCTTGACGATCTTCAGCGTCGCGTTGGCCTCCTGCACAAGCTGCGGCAATGCCTCGGAAGATGAGCCAGTGAACTTGCTGATGCCGCTGGCAGCCTGACCCAGACTGGCAATGGCCGACATCAGGTTTTGCTGGTTGGCCGGGGCCAGCAGCAGGTTGACGCGACGCGTCGCTTCCTCCAGTTGCGACAGGATCTGCACCCCCTGATCGGACAGTTTGGAGAGCAGGCTCGGTCGCATCGGAATGCGCTGCGGTCTGCGTTCGCTGGATTGAAGCATTTCGTGCGAGTCGCCGCTGTCATCGAGTTGGACGAAGGCCAGACCGGTGACGCCCTGAAAGCCCAACGTGGCGAAGGTCGATGATGTGATGGGTGCCTGCTCGTTGATGGCGATGCGGACCAGGACCTGGCCACTGACCTGCGGATCGAGTTCAATGGCGGTGACCTTGCCCACCGGGACACCCTTGAAGCGCACCGAGGCCTGCGGCTGCAGCCCGGTGACGGCGCTGCTGCTGGCAAGTTCAAAGACGCGAAACTGGCGGCTGTCGCGTGTCAGCCATACCGCCAGCGCGATCAGCAGTGCCGTCAGCAACAACACAAAGGTGCCGGCAGCCAGGGCGTGGGATTTGTTTTCCATTTTGTTCCTCAGGTTCCCTTTTTACACCGGCACTGTTGTTGGTTGCAACAAGGCGGCGGCGCGCTGGCCGCGTGCGCCCTGAAAAAAGTCAACGACAAAAGGGTGGGCGCTGGCCAGCACCTCGCTGGCGGTGCCGCTGACAACGATGTGTTTGTCGGCCACCACCGCGATGCGGGTGCTGAGTTCAAACAGCGTATCGAGATCATGCGTCACCATCAGCACCGTCAGGCCGAGCTCGCGGTGCAGCGAGCGCAGCAGGGCGCAAAAGGCGTCGGCGCTGTCGGGATCGAGCCCGGCGGTGGGTTCATCGAGCAGCAGGAGCGGCGGGTCCATCACCAGCGCACGCGCCAGTGCCACGCGCTTGACCATGCCGCCGGACAGATCGGAGGGCATCTTGTGCGCCTGCGATGGGTCCAGCCCGACCATCTGCAGCTTGACCATGGCTGCGTCGCGGATCAGCGCAGCGGGCAGGGTCTTGAGCTCTCGCAGGGCGAAGGCGATGTTCTCCAGCACCGTGAAGGCCGAGAACAGGGCGCCGTGCTGGAACAGCATGCCAACCCGGCTGGCAGCGCCTTCAGCCCCCATTTCGGCCGCCGGGCGGCCCAGCACGGTGACGCGTCCGCGCTCGGGCGTTTCGAGCCCGAGGATCTGGCGCAGCAACACCGTCTTGCCGCTGCCGGAGCCACCAACGATGGACAGGAACTCTCCTGCTTTGACGCTCAGATCAAGGTCCTGGTGAATCACCGAGGCATGCCCGGCATTGTGAAACACAGACCAGAGTTTGTGGATCTTGATGACGGGTGCCGTGGTCTGGTTCATATACCGATGTTCTTGAAGACGACGGCAAACAGGGCATCGACCAGAATCACCATCGTGATCGATGTCACGACCGAGGCGGTGGTGCCCTGGCCCAGGCTCTCGGTGTTGGGTTTGACGCGCAGGCCATAGTGGCAGCCGATCAGCGCGATGAGCAGGCCGAAGACGACCGATTTGCCAACGGCCAGAGCCAGGTTGGAGACCTGGACGGCGCGCGGCAGGGCCTCAAAGAAGTAGGCCGGGGTCACTCCCATTACCAGGTCGGAGGCCAGCATGCCGCCCAGCAGCGCAGCCAGTGTGGTCCAGATCGTCAGCAGTGGCATGGCAATGGCCATCGCAATGGCGCGCGGCAGCACCAGGCGATAGCCCTTGGCGATGCCCATGACGCGCATGGCGTCGAGTTCCTCGGTGACCCGCATGACACCGATCTGCGCCGTAATGGCAGAGCCCGAGCGCCCGGCAATCAGGATCGCGGCCAGCACCGGCCCGAGTTCGCGGATCAGGGCGATGCCAAGGATGTTGACGATGAACGCGTCGGCGCCAAACTGTCGCAGTTGCTGTGACATCAGGTAGGCCAGCACCACGCCAATCAAAAAGCCCACCAGTGCCGTGATCGGCAGGGCGGTGGCTCCCACGTGGTACAGATGGCCCGATACGTCGCGCCAGGGTCCCTGACTCGGCTTGCCTGCCAGCTTGACACTGTCGAGCAGCAGTTGACCGGTCAGGCGAGTGAGATATTTGAGGTGGTCGAGCAGCACCAGCAGGCGCTCGCCGAGCATCAGGAAAAGTTGCCATAGCGTTTTCCGCGTAGGCACCGGGGCCTTGATGGCGTAATGGGCGACCCGTTCAAGCATCGGGCGCTGTGCTTCGAGCAACAACAGGTTCTCTGGCCATTGCCGACCCCAGGCATTCCACAAGAGCTGGGCACCGGTATGGTCGAGTTTTTGCAGTTTGCGCAGGTCCCAGGTCAATGGGGCTTCGCCCGATGCGGCGCAGTCCGCCATTGTCAATTCAATGGAGTTCCAGCTTTGCGGCTCCGCCAGTCGTGCCGCAGTCCAGCAGCCCGACAGCAGCACACGCCCGCCATCGGGCATGTGCTGGCGTGCGATGTGAGGGCTTTTCTCGACCATCCGGACATCGTAACGCGAACGGCAACGGGCTTGCGGCAAAATGCGGCAAACAGGAGAGACAAGTGAAACCATCCCTTACTTCGTCGACAGCAGAGCTTGTTGTGGAGCAGCGCGGGCCTGTCTTGTGGCTGACCATCAGCCGCGAGGAGCGGCGCAATGCCATGAGCCACGCGGTGCTTGCCGGCATGACGCAAGCGATTTCGGCAGCGCAGGCGGAGCGTGACATTCGCGCCATCGTGATCACCGGTGCTGGAACCAAGGCCTTCTGTTCCGGTGCCGATCTGCAGTCGGCGCAGGCCTTTACCACCGATTATTCAGAGCCGCACGGCCATCTGGCGCAACTGCTGCGCGTGGCCCGTGCCAGTTACGTGCCTCTGATTGCCCGTGTCAACGGGGCTTGCATGGCCGGCGGCATGGGCTTGATGTCGATGTGCGACATGGCGGTGGCAGCGCGTCACGCCGTGTTTGGTTTGCCCGAGGTGAAGGTTGGCGTCTTTCCGGCGCAGGTGCTCAGCGTGCTGCAGCATTTGATCCCGCGGCGCACCTTGAGCGAGATGTGCCTGACGGGTGAGCCGATCACGGCTGCGCAGGCGCTCGAAGTGGGCTTGGTCAACTATGTGGACGATGATGTTGACATGAAATTGCAGTGGCTGATCGAGCGACTGCTGGACAAGTCGCCGGCTGCGATCCGGCGCGGCCTGTACACCCTGAAGAAAGTGGAGGCGATGGCGTTCGAGGAGTCGATGTCTTTTACCGAGAGCCAAATTGCCCTGTTTACCCTGACCGAAGACGCCAGGGAAGGACAGAAAGCTTTTCAGGAAAAGCGCAAACCCAACTGGACAGGACACTGAGCATGAGTACCAGCTTTGACTACATCATTGTCGGTGCCGGCACCGCTGGGTGCCTGCTGGCAAACCGTCTGTCGGCCAACGCCAGCAAACGTGTGCTGCTGATCGAGGCCGGGCGCAAGGACGACTACCACTGGATTCATATTCCGGTGGGCTATCTGTACTGTATCGGCAACCCGCGCACCGACTGGCTCTATAGCACCGAGCCCGACGCGGGCCTGAACGGCCGTGTGCTGCGTTACCCGCGTGGCAAGACGCTGGGTGGCAGCAGCAGCATCAACGGCATGATCTATATGCGCGGGCAATCGCGAGACTACGATCAGTGGGCGCAGTTGACGGGTGATGACAGCTGGACCTGGAACCATGCGTTGCCGTATTTCAAGTTGCATGAGGACCATTACAAGGGAGCCAGCGCAGCCCACGGCGCGCGCGGTGTGGCGCCGGAACTGATGAGTGACGGTTCGACGGATTACCGCAAGCTGATGCGCTTTCGCCGTGCCGGTGGCGAATGGCGGGTCGAAAAGCAGCGCTTGCGCTGGGACGTGCTCGATGCCTTTGCACAAGCTGCGCAGCAGGCCGGCATTGCTGCCACCGATGATTTCAACGGCGGTGACAACGAGGGCGTCGGCTACTTCGAGGTCAACCAGCGCGAGGGCTGGCGCTGGAGTACCGCCAAAGCCTTCTTGCGCCCCACCTGCTACGCCCGGACCAATTTCGAGATGTGGACCGCCGCCCAGGTGGCAAAGTTGCTGTTCGAGACGCAGGCCGATGGCAGCCAGCGCTGCGTTGGTGTGCAGGTCTGGGATCATTCGGAAATGGTCACGGCCAGTGCCAGTGCCGAGGTGATTCTGTGTGCCGGCAGCATCGGCTCGCCGCAGCTTCTGCAGCTCTCAGGCATTGGCCCGGCTGCCTTGCTGGAGAAAAATGGCATCAGCGTGGTGCACGACGCGCCAGGGGTTGGCGCGAACCTGCAGGATCATCTGCAGATTCGCGCCGTCTTCAAGGTGCAGGGTGTCAAGACACTCAACACGCAGGCCAGCACACTCTGGGGCAAGGCCATGATTGGGCTGGAATACGCGCTCAAGCGCAGCGGACCCATGAGTATGGCGCCCTCGCAGCTGGGCGCCTTCACACGCAGCGACCCGCAGCAGCCGTATCCGAACATCGAGTACCACGTGCAACCGCTCAGTCTGGAGGCTTTTGGGGAACCGCTGCACAGTTTCAACGCCTTCACTGCCAGTGTCTGCAATTTGAATCCGACCAGCCGGGGTTCGGTCCAGATCAGGAGCGGCCGTTTTGAGGATGCGCCGGCGATTGCGCCGAACTATCTGAGCACGGAAGTCGACCGCAAAGTGGCGGCCGATTCGCTGCGCCTGACGCGGCGCATCGTGGCGCAGCCCGCGCTGGCAAGGTACCAGCCGCAGGAGTGGAAGCCCGGAGTGCAATACCAGAGCGACCAGGATCTGGCGAAGCTCGCTGGTGACATTGCGACCACCATCTTTCATCCGGTCGGCACGACCAAGATGGGCAAGGCGGACGACCCGCTGGCGGTGCTCGATTCGCGCTTGCGCGTACGCGGCCGAGGCGGGCTGATTGCCGGCTTGCGCGTGGTCGACGCCGGCGTCATGCCCAGCATCACCAGCGGCAACACCAACTCTCCGGTCCTGATGATTGCCGAGAAGGCGGCGCAGTGGATTGCCGAAGACGCTGGCCGATAGAGGGTAAATCCGGAAAGGGTAAGCACTGATGTACGAGCCGGTTTTGCCGCGTACATTCCCGTCAAGCGTTGGCAACAACTGCGTTGAGGAAGAAGGACCCTGGAGACAGCCCGTGAGGGCTTATAAGTGAGAAAAGGCACCGGCGATCCCGGTGCCCTTTTTTTTGGTGCGCCCGGCAGCGAGCATCCACTTACCGGTGCGAGGTCTCAGCTTCGAGCGTTGGCGGTGGCCAGGGCATTTCGGAGAGTGTCCGCGCTTTGCCAATCGGGGCTGGCGCCTGCGCCTTTTGCACTGCGGCGATGTCTTCTTCGCTGGGATACTGCTGCAGTAGCCAGTAGTCAAAAATCCGGCGCGCGATCGGGGCAGCATTCTGTGAACCAAAGCCGGCATTTTCAACCACCATGGCCAGCGCGATCCTGGGTTCCTCGGCAGGCGCAAAGGCGGTAAAGAGCGCATGGTCGCGAAAGCGTTCCTCTGTCCTGGAGGCTACGTACTTTTCGTTCTGCTTTATTTGAATCACCTGTGCCGTGCCGGTCTTGCCGCCGCTGGTATAGCCGGCGCCGCGAAAGGCCGCCGCTGAGGTACCTTCAATGTTGACCCCGACCATCGCATTCTTGATGATGGTGATGTTGGCAGCCTCGGCGATTACTTCACCGACCGCCTGACGCAGGGTGGCCGTGGGTGCGTGCGTCATGATGTCAACCACCTCCTTGACCAGATGCGGTTTCATCTTGACGCCGTTGTTGGCCAGCGTGGCGACGGCCGAGGCCAGTTGCAGCACGGTAAAGTTGTTGTAGCCCTGCCCGATACCCAGCGAGATGGTTTCGCCGGCGTACCACTTCTGCTGATCGGCGCGCTTGTAGGCCTTGCGCTTCCAGTCGGTCGAGGGTAGCAGGCCGTGCACCTCGCCAAAGATGTCGATGCCGGTGAGCTCGCCAAAGCCAAAGCGCTGCATCTGCTCGTGGATGGTGTCCACGCCCAGATCGTTGGCCAGCATGTAGTAGTAGGTGTCGCAGGATTGCACGATCGACTGGTACATATTGACCGTGCCGTGCCCACCCTCCTTGTCGTCACGAAAACGGTGGTTGCCGAACATGTAGAAACCCGGGTCAAATATGGTTTGCTGGGGTGTTCGCGTTCCGGTCTCGAGTGCCGCCAGTGCCATGAAGGGCTTGTAGGTGGAGCCAGGCGGGTAGGTGCCGCGCAGCGCCCGGTTCAACAGCGGCTTGTCGGGCGATTCATTCAGGGTCTGCCAGTTTTCGCTGTCGATGCCTTCGACAAACAGGTTCGGATCAAAAGTCGGCTTGCTGACAAAGGCCAGTACTTCGCCGGTCTTGGGATCGAGCGCGACCAGCGCGCCGCGGCGCTCACCAAAGAGCTCTTCGATCAGATGCTGCAGCCTGATGTCAATCGACAGTTTGACCGTGTTGCCGGGTGTGGCGGGACTGCTGGCGAGTTTGCGCATGGCGCGTCCACCGGCTGAAGTCTCCACCGATTCGACCCCGGTTGTGCCGTGCAATTGGGTCTCGAAACTTTGCTCGACGCCGAGTTTTCCGATGTACTCGGTGCCCCGGTAATTGGCCTGGTCGTCTGACTCGTCAAGCTTTTCCTTTTCCGCCGGGTTGATGCGCCCGATGTAGCCTATGACGTGACTTGCCAGTTCGCCATAGGGGTAGTTGCGGAACAGGCGCGCCTTGATTTCCACGCCAGGGAAGCGAAAACGCTGCGCCGCAAACTTGGCCACCTCCTCGTCACTGAGCCGGGTGCGCAGTGGCAAAGACTCGAAGCTCTTTGACTCTTCCAGCAACTTCTTGAAGCGGCGTCGGTCGCGTCCAGTGATGTCCAGGACTTGCGACAATTCCTCAATCGTCTGCTCCAGATTGCCGATCCTGGAGGGTGTGACTTCAAGTGTATAGGCCGAGTAGTTGCTGGCCAGCACGATGCCGTTGCGGTCCAGAATCAGTCCCCGGTTGGGTACCACCGGAACAATCGCGGTGCGGTTGTTTTCGGCCTGTTCCAGCAGGTCTTCATGGCGCACCAATTGCAAGTAGACCAGCCTGGACGCGACCAGAAAAAAACAGACCAGCACGGCCAGCGTGGCCACCAGCACCCGGGCGCGAAAGCGCGACAGGTCTGCCTCAACGTTGCGCAGTTCTGTCATGCGGCTCTTTTCCCGTCATTGCGAAGCGCGGCAATCCAGGGGTCATGGATCGCCACGGCCTGCAGCCTCGCGACGACGGATTTGTAGAGGTTTCCACTATAAGGGTCGGTGCGCATCGGGGTCGGGCGAGCGTCTTTGCGGGGCCAGCAGAATCACGCTGATCACCGGCCACAAGAGCGACTCCAGAACCGGCGCCAGCAGCATCAGCCATCCCGGGAAGGCAGCGCCGGCGGCGAGTCGGCAAATCAGTTCGATGGCGTGCGCCGCAGCAAAGAGGGGGAACACCTGAAGCGCTTGCGAGGGCACCGGGAACCAGAGCAGACGCCGATGGATCGCGATGGCCAGGAAACTCAGCACCGTGTAGGCCAAAGCCTGCTGCCCGAGCAGGGCGCCCTGATGCACATCGATGAAGATGCCAAAAACAAAGGCGACACCGACACCGACACGCTGCGGTTGATGAATGCTCCAGAACACCAGCACCAGCGCCAGCAAGTCAGGCGTCCAGGCGGCACGGCCAAACAGACCCATGTTCTGCAACATGTTGAGCCCGAGCGCTGCCAGCAGGCTGGCGAAGATGAACAAAGGGTTGGCCGGCAGCAGCAGCTGATGGCCCCGGCGCATGATCATCGCCTGCCACCTTTCCTGACTGCAGCATTCGGTAGCTCGGGCGCTGGCCGGGGCGCGATCTGGGTGGCGATCGGTTTGAGCACCATGACCTGACCGACACCGGAAACCAGCGCCAGTGCCTGGCAGGTGATGCGGGCAAAGGCCGAGTCGACCCGGCGTTCCACTTTTTCAACTTTGGCCACCGGCAGGCCAGGCGGATAGACGCCGTCGACGCCACTGGTGGTCAGCAGGTCGCCGGCCTGCACATCGGCATTGGCCGCCATGTAGCGCAACTCCAGCGCATTGGCGCGCAGTGCCGGATCGCCAAAAGCCACGCCGCGCGCACCCGTGCGGGTGTTGAGCACCGGAATGGCCTGGTCGCGGTCGGTCACCAGCGTCACTTCACTGACCATCGGGTAGACCCGTGTGACTTGCCCAAGTACGCCGTTTTCGTCGAGCACGGGAGAACCCGCCAGTACCCCTTCGAGCGCGCCGCGGTCAATGATGACTTTGTGCGTGTAAGGGTCGGCCGCGTCGTACAGCACTTGCGCTGCCTGCCATGAGGTCGTCACTTTGTCGCGCAGACCCAGCAACTTGCGCAGTCGCGAATTCTCCAGCGTCAGTTGCTCCACCTGATTGGCCCGTTGTGACTGAGATGCAAGCTGGCGCTGCGCGATTTCTTCGCGCGCCTGGGAGGATTTCAGCGATTCAAAATACTGCGATCCCCCTTGCGCCCACAAGACCGGGCGCAACACCATCCATTGCACGGGATACAGTACGCTGGCAACCACCATGCGCAGGGGCTTGGCAACTTCAAAACGTGAGTCAGCCACCATCAGGAACAGCGCCAAGGCGCTGAACAGGATGAGCTTGGACAGGGCTGACGGGCCCTGCCTGAAGAAGGGTGGCGGAGTACCGTCCAGCGTACCAAGCGGCATCGCTGCACCCGGTTCTTATTCGCTGGTGAAAATGGAGCCCAGGCGCTCCATCCGCTCCAGCGCAATGCCACAGCCACGCACGACACAGGTCAGTGGGTCTTCGGCCACCAGAACTGGCAGGCCGGTTTCTTCGGCCAGCAGCCGATCGAGATCGCGTAGCAGCGCGCCGCCGCCGGTGAGCATCATGCCTCGGTCGGCAATATCGGCACCCAGTTCGGGCGGGGTCTGCTCCAGCGCGTTCTTGACTGCCGAGACGATGTTGTTGATCGGGTCGGTCAGGGCTTCCAGGATTTCGTTGCTGGAGATCGTGAAACTGCGCGGCACGCCTTCGGACAGGTTGCGACCACGCACTTCCATCTCGCGCACTTCGCTGCCGGGAAAGGCGGAGCCGATCTTCTTCTTGATCGACTCGGCCGTAGGCTCGCCGATGAGCATGCCGTAGTTGCGCCGGATGTAGTTGATGATGGCTTCGTCAAACTTGTCGCCACCGACGCGCACTGACCCCTTGTAGACCATGCCGCCGAGAGATATGACGCCAACCTCGGTCGTGCCACCGCCAATATCGACCACCATCGAGCCACTGGCCTCGCTGATCGGCAGGCCGGCACCAATGGCCGCTGCCATCGGTTCCTCGATCAGGTAGACGTCCCTGGCACCAGCGCCCAGAGCCGATTCACGGATGGCGCGGCGCTCGACCTGGGTCGAGCCACAGGGCACGCAAATGATGATGCGCGGACTGGGCCGAAAAATCGAGCGCGGATGCACCATCTTGATGAACTGCTTGAGCATCTGCTCGGTCACCGTGAAGTCGGCAATCACGCCGTCTTTCATGGGACGGATGGCTTCGATATTGCCGGGCACCTTGCCCAACATCGCTTTGGCTTCCTTGCCAACCGCTTGAATCGTCTTCTTGCCTTGGGGGCCGCCTTCGTGGCGTATCGCGACCACCGAAGGCTCATCGAGCACAATGCCCTTGTCACGCACGTAAATCAGGGTATTGGCAGTGCCAAGGTCGATGGCTAGGTCAGTGGAGAAGTACTGACGAAAAGCTCCAAACATTAAAAATCCTCTCGGGCATCACAGGCGCATCGGCCAAAGGCGAGATAATACCCCATCCCCTGTGAAAACCTTGTCCGGCGTAGCGCCTCGCGAGCCGCCAGGCATCTGGTTTTGAACGAAAAATGCCCTATGTCCCTGACTTCTGCCGATATTGAACGAATAGCCAATCTGGCCCGATTGGAGCTCAGTGCCCCCGAGAGCGAGCGCATGCTGACCCAGATCAACGGTTTTTTCGACCTGGTTGAAAAAATGCGTGCTGTGGACACCAGCGGCTTGCAGCCGCTGGCGCACCCGGTGGCCTGTTGGGAGGACGTTGTTCTGCGCCTGCGCGACGATGCCGTCAGTGAGAGCGACAAGCGCTGTGCCAATCAGCGCAATGCGCCCAGCGTCGAGCAGGGTCTGTTCCTGGTTCCCAAGGTGATCGAATGAAGACGCCCACTGAACTGCACGATTTGAGCGTGGCGGAGTTGGCCGCGCAGATACGCCAGCGCAAGGTGTCTGCCGTCCAGACGGCGCAGCATTTTCTGGCGCGCGCGCGGGCCAATGACGAACTCGGCGCTTTCCTCGATTTCAACGAAGAGGCGACCTTGGCTCAAGCACTGGCGGCAGATGCCGCCTTGGCGGAGGGTAGATCGGGCGCTGCCTTGCTCGGAGTTCCGGTAGCGCACAAGGATATTTTTGTGACGCGCGATTTCGCTGCCACGGCCGGGTCGAAAATGCTGAGTGGCTATCGCTCACCTTTCGACGCGACGGTGGTGGCCAAGCTGGCCGAGCAGGGCGCCGTCACGCTGGGCAAGCTCAATTGCGATGAATTTGCGATGGGCTCCGCCAATGAAAACTCGGCCTTTGGTCCGGTCAGGAATCCCTGGGACCAGACCCGCGTTCCGGGTGGCTCGTCGGGTGGCAGCGCGGCTGCCGTGGCAGCGCGCCTGGTGCCGGCAGCCACGGGAACAGACACCGGGGGCTCGATCCGCCAGCCAGCCTCTTTTTGCGGAATCACCGGCATCAAGCCGACTTATGGTCGCGCGTCACGCTACGGCATGGTGGCCTTTGCATCGAGCCTGGATCAGGCTGGCGTGATGGCGCGCAGCGCTGAAGACTGCGCCTTGCTGCTGTCGGCGATGTGTGGGCCGGATCTTGATCGCGATTCCACCTCGCTCGATGTACCGCTTGAGAATTTTGCCCGCACGCTGGACGATTCACTGGTGGGCTTGCGCATTGGCGTGCCGGCCGAGTTTTTTGGCGAAGGCCTGTCAGCCGACGTGCGCGCTGCCGTCGATGCCGCCTTGAAGGAATATGAGAGGCTGGGCGCCAAACTGGTGCCAATCACGCTGCCGCGCACCGAGCTGTCTATTCCGGTTTACTACATCATTGCGCCAGCCGAAGCCTCCAGCAATCTGAGCCGTTTTGACGGCGTCAAGTTTGGTCACCGGGCCGAGCAATACAGCGACCTGATCGACATGTACAAGAAGACCCGTTCGCAGGGCTTTGGCGACGAGGTGAAGCGCCGCATCATGATCGGCACTTACGTGCTCTCGCATGGCTACTATGACGCCTACTATCTGCAGGCGCAAAAGATCCGGCGCATGATCGCCGAAGATTTTCAGCAGGCCTTCAGGCAGTGCGACCTGATCGCAGGCCCGGTGGCACCCACGGTCGCCTGGAAACTGGGCGACAAGAGCGACGATCCGGTGGCCAGTTATCTGGCCGATATTTTTACGCTGCCAGCGTCGCTGGCGGGCTTGCCGGGCATGAGTGTGCCGGTCGGCTTTGGCGCAGAAGCTATGCCGGTGGGGATGCAACTGATAGGGAACTACCTGCAGGAGTCCAGGTTGCTCAATGCGGCGCACCGCCTGCAGCAGGCGACCGATTGGCACCTCGCCAAACCGGAGGGGTTTTGAACATGAACACAGGCAAGTCAGCGCTGGTGCACGGCTATGAAGTGGTGATCGGCTTCGAGACCCACGCGCAACTCTCCACCCGCTCCAAGATCTTCAGTCGGGCGTCAACTGCGTTTGGTGCCGAACCCAATACGCAGGCCTGCGCCGTCGATCTGGCATTGCCGGGCACTTTGCCGGTGATGAACAGGGGGGCGGTGGAGCGCGCCATCGAGTTCGGTCTGGCCGTTGGGTCTCACATTGCGCCGCGCAGCATTTTTGCGCGCAAGAACTATTTCTATCCTGACCTGCCCAAGGGTTACCAGATCAGCCAGTTTGAAATTCCGGTGGTGCAGGGGGGTCGGGTTGAATTCTTTTTGGAGGACGAGAAGCGAAGTGTGCGGTTGGTACGTGCGCATCTCGAAGAAGACGCTGGCAAGTCGCTGCACGAGGACTTTGTTGGCCAGACCGGGATCGACCTGAATCGGGCCGGTACGCCTTTGCTGGAGATTGTGACCGAGCCCGACATGCGCTCCAGTGCAGAGGCGGTGGCCTATGCCAAGGAGTTGCACAAAATCGTGACCTGGATCGGCATCTGTGACGGCAATATGCAGGAAGGCAGTTTTCGCTGTGACGCCAATGTGTCGGTGCGCAAACCGGGCGCGCCTTTGGGCACGCGGCGCGAGATCAAGAACCTCAACAGCTTCAAGTTCATGCAGCAAGCCATCGATTTTGAGGTGCGCTGGCAGATCGAGCGAATTGAGGACGGCCATGCAATAAAGCAGGCCACGGTGCTGTTCAACCCGGATACCGGTGAGACGCGTGCCATGCGCAGCAAGGAAGATGCGGCCGACTATCGCTATTTTCCGGATCCGGATTTGCCACCGCTGGTGATTGCAGATGAATGGGTGCAGCGCGTGCGCGATGCCATGACCGAGTTGCCGCGCGTTATGGCGCAGCGCTTTCAGGCCGAGTATGGCCTGTCTGAATACGATGCCACCGTGCTGACGCAAAGCCGTGCCATGGCTGCCTATTTTGAAGCTGCAGCCAAGGCGTCCGGGCAGCCAAAACTGGCCAGCAACTGGATCATGGGCGAAGTGGCACGCCGCCTCAATGCCGGCGAGATCGACATTGCCGAGTCTCCTGTGAGCGCACTGCAACTGGCGCAGCTGATCCTGCGCATTGCCGACGGCACGATCTCCAACAATGCGGCCAAGCAGGTGCTGGATGCGCTGTGGAATCGCGAGGACGGTGACGTCGATCAGTTGATCCTGAGCAAGGGGCTCAAGCAGTTGAACGACAGCGATGCTTTGGCAAAGATTGTCGACACGGTGCTTGCCGGCAACCCGAAAAATGTTGAAGAGTACAAGGGCGGCAACGGCAAGGCGCTGAACGCGCTGGTGGGGCAGATCATGAAGGCCAGCCAGGGCAAAGCAAATCCGCAGCAGGTCAACGAACTGCTGCGCAAGAAAATGGGCTGAGTCAGCGCGTCTTGCTGGCGCTGGCGGCGGGGACGCCAGCCTGCAGCGACCATAACTGTTTCAGGCGAAACAGTTCTTCCTCAAAGCGAAAAGTGACGCGTTTGACTTCGGCGTCCTGCTCCGCAATGAAGCGCGCCTGTACCGCCAGGCTGGCGTTGACCTCCTCAAGCTGGCGACGCACCGAGGCGGGTGCCTTGTTCGGGTCTTTCTTGTAAAACTCCATCTCGTCGAGCACGGCGGCGCGCTGGCGCTGGAGTTCATCGACACGGTTCACAGCGGCCTGTCGCACGACGCCGATTTGTGCCAGTGCCACGGCACGCTCCTTGTCATGCACCGTTTTGCTGGGGTAGCGCACCAGCAAGGCCCGGTCGCGCCGCTTTTCTTCGTTCTGGCGAGCGCGTTCCTCGAACTCCGCCTTTTCTTTGGCTTCAAGTTCGCTGCGCTCCTGGGCGGTCAGGTTCGGTCCGACCTTCGCTTTGACGGTGCCACTCGGATTGAGCATCTTTTGTTCGCGATCCAGGCACTCGGCAATCGGGCGGTCGGAGGTCAGGTTGCGGCCCTTGGCGTCAACGCAGGTGTAGATTTCCTGGGTCGCGGGTCGCGCTGTTTGTCCCAGGCTGGCCGTCGACAGCACAGCCAGCAGCAGGCCTGCGACCAGACGAGGGCAGGCGTGTTCCAGATGCTGGGGGCAGACGCTGATCATGTTTGACTTTCTGTAACGCCATACTGCTGCTGGTAGGCCAGGACACGCTGTTGGTCGATGGCCAAGCCGGCAGCGCGGTGCTCCTGCAGATACTGCATCAAATCGGCGAGCTTGGCAATCGAAGAGACCTGAAGTCCGAGTTCTCTTTGCACGTATTGAACTGCACTATGGTCGACATCGCGTCCACCTTCGGTCGCTTTTTCCTG
>CAITQH010000158.1 GCA_903894475.1 uncultured beta proteobacterium | reverse complement strand
TACACCCCTGCTTGTCATTGCGGGCCCCGACCCGCAATCCATGGCTCGCGTGGCACTGGATCCCGGATCAGGTCCGGGATGACAATTTCAGGTTCAAGGTCCGTGTGCGGTATCGGGCCGGATTCGGGAGGCTCGCAATGACGAATCAGCATAGGGCAGCGACGAGATGATGGCCACTCCAAATATTGCCACTCGGGTGGTGAAGTGGCAGAAGGCCAGCGGGCGCAAGGACTTGCCTTGGCAACAGACGCGCGATCCGTACCGGGTCTGGCTGTCTGAAATCATGCTGCAGCAAACCCAGGTGGCAACCGTGCGCGACTACTTTGCGCGCTTCCTGCAGCGCTTTCCTGACGTGGCAAGACTGACGGCAGCGCCGCTGGACGAGGTGCTGGGGCTTTGGAGTGGCCTGGGCTATTACAGCCGCGCCCGCAATATGCATTTGTGCGCCGTGCAGGTGATGGAATTGCACGGCGGCTCTTTTCCGCCCAGTGCGCAACTGCTGCAGACCCTGCCAGGCATTGGGCCATCGACGGCAGCGGCTATCGCGGCGCTGTGCTTTGGCGAGCGCGTCGCCATTCTGGATGGCAACGTCCGGCGTGTCCTGACGCGCCTGCTGGGCTTTGATGGCGACCTCTCGCTTGCAGCGAATGAACGCGAACTCTGGCGCCTGGCTACGCAGTTGTTGCCACGGCGCGATCTGGGTCAAACCATGCCGCGCTACACACAGGGGCTGATGGATTTGGGCGCCACCGTCTGCAAGCCCAGTCCCGTCTGTGAAATTTGTCCATTGGCACAGCAGTGCGTTGCGCGACGGCTCGGTCAGATGCTGCGTTATCCAGTGAAGACGCGCAAAGTCAGACGCAGCGCGCAGTCGATCTGGCTGCTCTGGGCGCAGACTGATGACGGCTGCATCTGGCTGAGCAAACGCCCCAGCCCCGGCGTCTGGGGCGGCCTCTACTGCTTTGCCCTGTTCGACGAGCGCGAGGCGGCACTGGCGGCGCTGCCGCCGCGCTGGCGCGCAGCCGTGCAGGAACTGCCGACCTTCAAGCATGTGCTGACACACAAGGACTTGTGGCTTTACCCCTTGCGCGTTGAGCTGCCGAAGTCTATGGTCCTGCCGGGCCCGGGCAATTGGGTAGCTGCTGCCCGGTGGCCAGACCTGGGCCTGCCAGCGCCAGTGCGTCAATTGTTAAGTCAAGAGTAGGAGCCGGCCATTTATCACTGCCGGGAAGGCCTAATCGTGTTGCAACTCCCGATGGCGCTTCAAGGTAACCCATCTGCTTGCAAACAGGGTCACCAGTTGTTCGACCAGGTAGACCGAGCGGTGCTGGCCACCAGTGCAACCAATGGCCACCGTCACGTAACTGCGGTGATCGCGCGCCAGCGCGTCCAGCCAATGCTTCAGGAAACCATGAATCTGATCCAGCATCTGCGTCACGTCGGCCTGGCCCCTGAGGAAGGCAACAACCGCCTCGTCCTTGCCGGTGAGGTGGCGTAACTCCGGTTCGTAGTGCGGATTGGGCAGCATGCGTACATCGAAGACGTAGTCGGCGTCAGTGGGCACGCCGCGCTTGAAGGCAAAGGATTCGAAGACCAGAGTGAGTTGTGCGCCTGCCGCTGTAATCAGCGATTTCACATAGCCCTGCAACTGCGAGGGACGGATGATGCTGGTGTCGATGATGTGCGCCTGATCGCGCAGGGGGCTCAGCAATTCGCGTTCGGTTTCGATTGCCTCGACCAGGGCACGGCGCAAAGTGGAGTCCGATGGATCGGAGACGGTTTGCGATAGTGGGTGCTTGCGGCGGGTCTCGGAATAGCGGCGTACCAGGGTTCCGGTGGTGGCATCCAGAAACAGTGACCTGACCATCGTGCCCTGCTCGCTCAGGAGCGCCAGCTGCGCCGGCAGCAAAGGCAGTGCTTCCGCGTTGCGGGCATCCATGGCAATCGCCACCCGGTGCGCGTTGTGCTGGCGCTCCAGCGTTACAAATGGCAACAGCAGCTCCGGCGGCAGATTGTCGACACAGAAAAAACCGGCGTCCTCCAGGGCATGCAGTGCGACTGACTTGCCCGAGCCCGACATGCCGGTGATCAGAACGACCTGCATCTTGGAGGCTTCAATATGCATCACCTTACTCCTGTACTTGCAACATTTCCCGGGCGTGCGCCAAGGTCGCCTCGGAAAGGCGTTCCCCACCGAGCATGCGTGCCACCTCGGCCACGCGCTGCGCACCCTGCACGCTGGCAACCGAGCTCAGCGTCGTCCGGCCCTGCGTCTGTTTGGCCACCACCAGATGCCAGTCGGCGCTCGCCGCCACCTGCGGTAAATGGGTCACGGCCAGCACTTGCCGGTCGATGCCCAACTGCTTCATCAAGCGCCCTACGGTTTGCGCCACAGCACCACCCACGCCAGCGTCAATCTCGTCAAAAATCAGGGTCTGCGCAGTGCCCAGCGCACTGGTGGTAACGGCAATGGCCAGCGCCATGCGCGAGAGCTCACCCCCCGAAGCCACCTTGCCGACGGGTCGCGGTGTGCTGCCCGCATGACCAGCCACCAGAAAGCTCACGTCTTCCAGACCGTGCTGCATCGGCTGCGCTGCCTGTTGCAGCGCCACCTCAAACTGGCCGCCCTGCATGCCCAGGCCCTGCATGGCCTGCGTGATGGCGCTGGCCAGCAGCGGCGCTGCCTTGCCGCGCGCGCCAGAGAGCAGTTGCGCCTCGTGCATATAGGCTTGCTCGGTCGCATTCTGTTTTGCCTGCAGACCCTCCAGATCAGCAGCGGCTTCGAGCCTCTCGAGCTCCCGCTTCCAGCTTACCAACAACTCCGGCAACTCTGCCGGCGCGCGCTTGTAACGCCGTGCCAGCGACAGCCACAGCGCCATGCGGGCATCGAGTTCGCCCAAGCGCTGTGGGTCCGGCTCGGTCTTGCGCAGGTAAGCGCGCAGTGCGTGCACGCTGTCCTGCACCTGCGCCAGGCTGGAAGACAGCAGCTCGGTGAGTTCGCGGAATGCGGGTTCCAGATGCTCATGCTGGTGTAGCCTCTGGTGTGCAGCATACAGCGTGCTGCGCGCGCTGCTGTCATCGTCGTCGAGCGTCTGCAGAGCGCCCTGGGCCGCGTCAATCAGGGCTTGCGCGTTGGACAGGCGACCCTGCTCGGTATTGAGCTCATCCCATTCGTCGGGCAGGGGCGCGAGCTTCTCCAGCTCGGCCATTTGCCAGCTCAGGCGTTCGCGCTCACTGTGCAGGGAAGCTTGCGCCGCCTGCGCCTGCGCCAGCCCGCTTTGTGCCTCGCGCCAGCCCTGCCACAAGGCAGCGAGTGGCGCTGACGAGATCCGGCCGTAGGCGTCAAGCAGTGAGCGTACTGCGTCCGGTCGGGTCAGACTCTGCCAGGCATGCTGGCCGTGAATGTCGAGCAACTGTTCGCCGATTTCGCGCAACTGGGTGGCGGTGGCCGGGCTGCCATTGATCCAGGCGCGGCTCTTGCCTTGCAGGTCGAGCGTGCGACGCAGCAGCAGCGTCTCGCCGCTCTCAAAGCCGCCCGCCTCAAGCAGGGGCGCCAGCGCGGGTGAGGCGTCGAACTCGGCGCTGACCTCGGTCTTGTCGGTGCCTTCACGGATCAGCCCCACATCGGCGCGTCCGCCGGTGGCCAGTTGCAGCGCATCGATCAGGATCGACTTGCCGGCGCCGGTCTCACCCGTCAGGACCGTGAAGCCACTGGCCAGATCGAGCTCAAGCTCACTGACGATCACGAAATTGCGCAGAACAATACGGCGCAGCGCCACGATCAGGCCACTCCCTCATTCCAGTGCAGCTTCTGGCGCAGGGTGTCAAAGTAGGACCAGCCCTTGGGATGCAGAAAGCGCACGTGGTGCTCCGAGCGCGTCACCACGATGCGGTCGCCGTGCAGCAGCGAGGCCAGCGACTGTGTGTCAAAACTGGCGCTGGCATCGCGCCCTGCCACCACTTCGATGGCGATCTCGGTGGCGTTGGCCAGCACGATCGGACGATTCGACAGCGTGTGCGGCGCAATCGGCACCAGCACCCAGCCCGGAATCGAGGGATGCAGTATGGGACCGCCAGCGGAAAGTGCGTAGGCGGTGGCGCCGGTGGGCGTGGCAATGATCAGGCCATCAGCGCGCTGGTTCGCCACAAAACGGCCGTCCACCTGGACCCGCAACTCGACCATGCCCGAGGTGGCGCCGCGGTTCACCACCACGTCGTTCATGGCCAGCGCGTCAAAAACACAATGACCGTCACGTAGCACTCGGGCATGAATCAGACTGCGGTGGTCTTCTTCAAACTGGCCCTGCAGCATGGGTGCCAGCGTGGTCCTGAAACTGCCCAGCGGGATGTCGGTAATGAAACCGAGTCGCCCCTGGTTGATGCCAATCAGCGGCACACCAAACGGAGCGAGCTGGCGGCCAATACCCAGCATGGTGCCATCGCCACCCACCACC
>CAITQH010000157.1 GCA_903894475.1 uncultured beta proteobacterium | reverse complement strand
TCCATTACGGCGATCACGCCGTGGCTCCATTACGCCGGTCACAAACTGGATCCTATATGCCGATCACGGAATGGATCCTATACGGCGGTCGGTGACAACGATTCCATCACATCAACGTCCGCCCCGATTGCGGCGTCAGACGCTGGCAATGCCTGGCCGTCGAACATTCATCGATTGCCGATTGCCAAGACCGATATCGAGCCAACTCCAGCGCGGCAGTCTGTGGCACCGGATGCCGAGCCCGTCCGGTCATCCCAACCGGCAGCGCCCTCCCCGGCCAATCCATCAGCATCGTCGACCACTCTGTCTTGGTACGTAGTCCACACCAAGATACGCCAGGAAGCACTGGCCATGACCAATCTGAACCGCCAAGGCTTTGAGTGCTACATACCGATGATCAAAATGGAGAAGATGCGACGGCACAAAGCAACACTGGTTGAAGAGCCGATGTTCCCGCGCTACTTGTTCATTCGACTCGACACCAGTGGCTCCGGGCCAAGTTGGTCGCCGATCCGTTCCACCTTGGGCGTGAGTCAGTTGGTCCGCTTTGGCGGTCAACCGGCGGTGGTTGATTCCAAACTGATCGAACTTCTTCGCACGCGGGAGCAAGTGGGCCAACCGGAGCGGCTTTTTAAAGCTGGAGAAAAGGTTGTTGTGGCCGATGGTCCGTTTGCCGGGATCGAGGCCATCTTCAAGACGGCTGATGCCGAGAGCCGGTCGATGATTTTGCTGGAGATGCTGAGCAAGCCGGTGGCGGTGCGTATTGAGACTGCCAGTTTGCGCCGGGCAGGCTGAACAGGTCAGGCAGTCAGGCTCCTGGTTCTTCGTCGTACTCCAATTTTGGTTGCACGGTTTAGCGCTGACTCACAAAATGCCCACTGACAAACTTATGCAACAAACTGGCTGCAAACGTTTGGTAGGGAATACCTTCCTCAAGAGCGCGCGCCTGCAAGCTCTTTAAATCTCTGCTTGAGATACGGATGTTGAGTCGTTGGTCTTTTTTGAAAGTTGCGTCAGCTGCGGCCCGATGCCCTTTGACCTGCTCTGCCATACCGCTGACAGGTTTGAGCGTGCCCGCCTCCCAGGCCTGCAATATCTCCAGCTCTTCTTCGTCGTACTTGGCGGTTGTTTTCATGATTTACTCCTGTATTGTCTGGTTGCCTTACGGCTGGGGATGATGGTTTTCAGAAAGATTTCTGTGTCGGTTTCAACAAATGGCACGGCGCACACGTAATCGTCAACCTGCACCATTGAAATTCTTTGCCCTGGATACTTTTCCTGGTTGGGGTGCTCGAGCACGGCCAGTTCATTTCCGCTGCTGATTTCAAAAACTATTCGCTCGAACGAAATTCCCCGCTCCCTCTGTAACAACCGGTTTTTATCGGGGTTCCAATTGAAAAGCTTTTGAGTTGGCATGTGTGCATTTTAAGCACACACCAATAGACCTGTCAATACTGCGATCAGCTGCCAGACCAGCCACTTGTCGCCCCCCAGTCACCACCCAGCAACTTTATCTTCCCATTCTCAAAAATTCGACTTGATAGCTCCTCGCCTGTAGAGCCAACATGCCTGAACCGCAAAAGGAATGAGGCCACATGGTATTAGAGACGGATCAAACAAGCTACCGGGCAGCGCAGTACGTGCGCATGTCGACTGAGCATCAACAGTACTCCACCAACAACCAGGCTGACAAGATTGCCGAGTACGCCCAGCGCCGCAACATCGAGATTGTTCGAACCTACGCCGATGAGGGTAAAAGTGGTCTGTCCCT
>CAITQH010000156.1 GCA_903894475.1 uncultured beta proteobacterium | reverse complement strand
TCAGATTGGATTGCCCGAAAACAGTCGGTGGTTTTCGGCATGGGATGCAATTCTCCGGCTTTGGAATGTGTCAGCAGCAAACCGCCCGTGGCGCAGGAACAGTCATTCGGGTTTGGTGCTTCATCGGCAGGACCCGACCAGGACCAGTCACTGGGGTCAGCACTTGATAGCAGCCGTTGGTCAAACAGACTCTTCGGCAGCGGTCATTCGCAAACGATTGGCTTTTGAGTGTGTCCTGCGGCTGTTCAGCGGGTCCACAAAAAGCGAGCCTATTTGTTTGCCTAAGCTCCGGAATTACACGACACAGTTTCGTCCGTAGGCAGGCGCTATGGTAATGGTTCGCGAACGCAACAAGGGTGTATCAATCGTCGTGGACACGCAGATCGGGGTAGTAAAAGACACTTGGGATTTCTCTCGGATGGTCAGGGACGTGGCTCGCGCTTTTGGAAGAGCTCGGGCTCAAGATGTTCCGGTGACATGGATTCGACATTCGGACGAGAACTTGACCTGTGGAAGCCTAAAATCGCAGTGGCGCCGGCACTGGTTGCTTTGCAGCGTAGTGAGGTCCCTGTAGCAATGTGACAGTCTGTAGATGTCGATCGCGCAAAGCGTTCTATGACAAAATGTTGACGATGAATGATCGCTCTCCAAGCTCGCCAAACGAGCAACAAATTATCAACGCAGTGAGATTGCAGCGCGAGGAGGCGGTCTCACTGCTGTGCGAGCTTGTCTCGCAACCATCCCTGCTTGGGTCCGAAAAGCCTGCCCAGGACTTGATGCGCCGCGAATTCGAGCGAGATGGCCTTCGTGTCCACGAATTTGCCATTGATGAGGAGAAGATTCGTGACCATCCCGGCTATTCGCCGTCGATCATCTCTTATGAAGGCCGGCACAACATTGTTGGCATTCATCAACCCGTAGGCCCAGTGCACGGCAAGTCATTGATACTCAATGGCCATATAGACGTGGTGCCGGTTGGCGCCGAGCGCCTGTGGACGCGACCGCCCTTCGAGCCCTGGATTGAGGGCGACCGCCTCTATGGGCGTGGCGCTGCGGACATGAAGGCCGGTATCGTTGCGTACACCATGGCCTTGCGGGCGCTAAAGCGAATGGGCTACGAACCGGCGGCAGCGCTGTATCTGCAATCGGTGGTGGAAGAAGAGTGCACTGGCAACGGTGCGTTGGCCTGCCTGTTGGAAGGCTACACGGCCGATGCAGCGCTGATTCCGGAGCCGCTTGGATTTATGACCGGTCAGATGGGCGTGATGTGGTTGACCATTGACGTCTATGGCATACCGGTCCATGCAGCTTTCGCCCACACGGGCGTGGCAGCGATCGCGTTCGCCAACTACCTGGTCGACAAACTGCGCGAACTGGAGACAGCCTGGAACTTGCCGGCGGCACGGCATCCTCACTACCGCGAGCATGAACACCCGATCAACTTCAATCTCGGGCGCATCAGCGGAGGAGAATGGACTTCGTCAGTGCCGACACATTGCCGTGTCGACATGCGACTGGGCTTCTATCCGGGACTGAAACCTGCCCAAGTTCGTGAACAGGTCGAAACATTGCTCAAGGCTGCGCTTGACGCGCATCCGCAGCGCCAGAGTGTGAGCTACGAGCTGACTTACCAAGGATTCCAGGCGGAGGGATTGGTGGTAGACATGCAGCAGCCGGCGATGCGGGAACTGCTGCAGTGCCACCAGGACATCGTCGGCCAGGCGGCGACCACCCGGGCTTCTACCGCGACCACTGACGTACGCTTCTTTCACCTGTACGGAAATATTCCGTCTACCTGTTACGGTCCGCAAGGAGCGAATATCCACGGCGTTGACGAATGGGTGTCGCTGGCGAGCCTGCAAGAGGTTACCGCTGTGCTGGCACTGTTCATCGCCCGCTGGTGTGGCCTGAACCGACTGTAGTCCTGAGGATCCTGCGCGTCGGATTACGGGCCATTTCTGGTTACGGCGTCAAGGAAGTCGAACACCAGTCGGCGCGCATCGGCGTTCCACATCAGGTCATGCCAAGAGGCTGCAGGATGCGGCGCCCGGAAGACCACCGACCGCCGCAGGGCTGAGTGGTTGGTCATGAATTCGCCGCAATTCCCGCGCAGCTCCGGTTGTTGAAACCAGGGATCGTCCTGCGACGTCAAGGTCAGGGCGGGCTCGTCGGGCGGCGCCCACAGCCCGCGATACTCCGGCCAACCAGCGTGGCAAGTCCAGCCTTCGATGACTCTTCCGGCAACTGCCTCGCCGACGTAGGTAGCAGCCGTGATTGCACCCTCACTCAATCCCATCAGGACGATCTTCGAAGGGTCAATTGACGGCAGATTCTTCACGCGTCTGAGTGCGTAGTCGGCCTCGGCGTGGCGCCACGAAAGCACTTCGCGATGCAGCCCGCTGAGGTAGCGCGATGGTTCGCAACTGACCGGTTTGTTTGTTCGGGCAAAACTGTCTGGAACAAACACGACATAACCCTGCGTGGCAAGCAGGTCGGCAGTCTTCACGCTCAAGTCATTGACACCATCGCAACCGTGCAGATACACCACCGCGCCGCGAAACGAGCGTGGCGGCGCGTTGGACAGCAGCGCAATCGCCTGGGAGACTTTGATCTCCCGCAGGGCACCATCGATCCGTGCATGGACTCGCCCGTTCTCAAAGGTTCGCGCCACCTCGGCGTCGACCGATGGCTGGGCACTGGCGTTCACCACAAACGCGATCAGCGCTCCAGCGAGCAGGCGAACCCGGCGGCTCATGGGCGGCGCGGCATTTGAAGCGGACCCAAGGCCCGCAACGTTTCCGATTGCCTTAACGCCGGCTCGTGGCACGGGAAAACCACTTCGGTATCGCGAAAAGATTTCAACATCTGCCCGAGGCCCTTGGTCCCGAACGTTCGCACATGTCGGACCCGGTCAAGGTCCAGTGTGATCGGAATGAGTTCGGTTTGCTCGCCGGCCTGATGGATCACCTCACCGTCCGGTCCAACGATGATCGACCGACCGTTGCCGAGCGCGCCAGCGTTGTTGACGTCG
>CAITQH010000155.1 GCA_903894475.1 uncultured beta proteobacterium | reverse complement strand
CAGGTTTAGGTCCTGACGGTAGTAATACTGTGGGGGTTCGAGTCCCCCCCCGCGCACCAATGATATTGTTTGCGGGGCAGATCTTCAGGTCTGTCCCCAATCGTTTGTAGTTTGCGGGACAGATCTTCAGGTCTGTCCCCGACCAATTTAGTAGGAGACTTTAAATGACTGTGACTGTTGAAACCCTTGAAAAGCTCGAACGCAAGATGACCCTGAGCCTACCGCTCGGCCAGGTTCAGACGGAAGTTCAGACCCGTTTGAAGAAACTCGCCCGGACCGTCAAGATGGACGGCTTCCGACCTGGCAAAGTGCCGATGAACGTGGTTGCCCAACGTTACGGCTATTCGGTTCACTACGAAGTCATGAACGACAAGGTGGGCGAGGCCTTTGCCAACGCGGCCAATGAAGCCAAACTGCGTGTTGCAGGACAGCCGCGGATCACCGAGAAAGAGACTTCGCCCGAAGGTCAAATGGCGTTTGATGCCGTCTTTGAGGTTTATCCGGAGGTCAAGATTGGCGATTTGAGCAGCGCCGAAGTGCAAAAAATTGCCAGCGAAGTGACTGACTCCGCAATTGACAAAACGCTTGACATCCTGCGCAAGCAGCGCCGCACCTTTGCACAGCGCGCGCAAGACGCGCAAACGCAACTTGGCGACCGTGTGATGGTGGATTTTGAGGGCAAGATTGACGGCGAAGCCTTCTCCGGTGGCAAGGCGGATGACTTTCAGTTCATCGTCGGTGACGGCCAGATGCTCAAGGAGTTTGAAGACGCTACGGCGGGTATGAAGGCTGGAGAAAGCAAGACCTTTCAGCTCGCTTTTCCAGCGGACTACCACGGCAAGGATGTGGCCGGCAAGAGCGCAGATTTCATGGTGACCCTGAAAAAGGTGGAAGCGGCGCATTTACCGGAAATCGACGATGCGCTGGCCAAGTCGCTGGGCATTGCTGAGGCGACGGTGGAAGGTCTGCGCGCTGATGTCAGAAAAAACCTGGAGCGTGAAGTCAAATTCCGCCTGCTGGCTCGCAACAAGCAGGCAGTCATGGATGCGCTGGTGGCCAAGGCCGAACTCGATCTGCCCAAAGCGAGTGTGCAGGCTGAGGTGAGCCGTTTGATTGAAGGCGCCCGTGCCGATTTGAAACAGCGTGGCATCAAGGACGCCGACAAGACACCGTTGCCGGACGACATTTTCCTGCCGCAGGCGCAGCGCCGCGTGCGTCTGGGCTTGGTAGTGGCTGAACTGGTGCGCTCGCAAAACCTGCAGGCCAAGCCGGAACAGATCAAGGCGCACATTGAGGAACTGGCGGCCAGTTACGAAAAGCCGACGGAGGTGGTGCGCTGGTATTACGGCGACAACAACCGCCTGGCCGAGGTGGAAGCGATCGTGATTGAGAACAATGTGACGGAATTCGTCCTGTCCAAGGCTGTTGTCGTTGACAAAAATATGTCTTTTGATGAGTTGATGGCACAAAACTGACAGTCGAAGTACCATTTTTCGGTACAGTAGAGAATCTATCTGGAGATGTGATGAACGAGCGATTTGCGATGGAAACTCAGGGCCTGGGCATGGTGCCCATGGTGATTGAGCAATCAGGCCGCGGTGAGCGGTCCTATGACATTTACTCGCGCCTGCTCAAGGAGCGGGTTATCTTCCTGGTAGGGCCGGTCAATGATCACGTGGCCAATCTGGTGGTGGCGCAGCTGCTGTTCTTGGAGAGCGAGAATCCGGACAAGGATATTTCCTTCTACATCAACTCACCTGGCGGATCCGTCAGTGCCGGTATGGCGATTTTCGACACCATGAATTTCATCAAGCCCGAGGTGTCTACCCTGTGCACCGGCATGGCTGCCAGCATGGGTGCTTTTCTGCTGGCAGCCGGTGCCAAAGGCAAACGTTTTTCACTGCCCAACTCGAAGGTGATGATTCATCAGCCTTCCGGTGGCAGTCAGGGCCAGGCGACCGAAATCGAGATTCAGGCCCGTGAAATATTGAAGACGCGTGAGCAGCTCAATAAAATTCTGGCTGAGCGTACCGGTCAACCGCTGGAGCGCATTGAGCGCGATACCGAGCGTGACTATTACATGTCGGCTGAGGAGTGCAAGGAGTATGGCCTGATTGACAAGGTCATCTCGAAACGGGCGTAGTTCAAATGGCTGAAAAAAAAGGTTCTCCCGGCGAAAAAACCCTTTATTGCTCCTTTTGCGGCAAGAGCCAGCATGAGGTCAAGAAGCTGATTGCCGGACCCTCGGTTTTTGTCTGTGACGAATGCATTGAACTGTGCAATGAAATCATTCGTGATGAGTTGCCTGGAGCGGCACCGGCGCGCAATGCCGCTGCGGAACTTCCAACGCCAGCCGAGATCAAAGCCAATCTGGACAATTACGTCATTGGCCAGGAGCCTGCCAAACGAACATTGGCGGTGGCTGTTTACAACCATTACAAGCGCCTGCGGCACAAGGAAAAGGCCAAGAAGGACGATGTCGAACTGGCCAAGAGCAATATATTGCTGATTGGACCCACCGGCTCTGGCAAGACCCTGCTGGCGCAGACCCTGGCGCGCATGCTCGATGTGCCATTTGTGATGGCCGATGCGACCACCCTGACCGAGGCCGGTTATGTTGGTGAGGACGTTGAGAACATTGTTCTCAAGCTGCTGCAGAGTTGCAATTACGATGTCGAGCGGGCGCAGCGTGGCATTGTCTACATTGATGAAATCGACAAAATTTCGCGTAAATCCGACAACCCCTCGATCACCCGTGACGTTTCGGGCGAAGGTGTTCAGCAGGCCTTGCTCAAGCTGATCGAAGGCACCATGGCCAGCGTACCGCCGCAAGGCGGACGCAAGCACCCGAATCAGGATTTCGTTCAGATCGACACCACCAACATTCTGTTCATTTGCGGTGGGGCCTTCTTTGGTCTGGAAAAGGTCATCGATAACCGCACGCAATCATCTGGCATCGGGTTTGCTGCCACCGTCAAGAGCAAGGCGCAGCGCAGCCTGACCCAGGTTTTCAAGGACGTCGAGCCAGAAGATCTGATCAAGTTTGGCCTGATTCCTGAACTCGTTGGCCGCATGCCCGTGGTGGCAACGCTGGCCGAGTTGACAGAGGAAGCGCTGGTGCAGATCCTGACCGAGCCGAAGAATGCGCTGGTCAAGCAGTACAGCAAATTGCTGGCGATGGAGGGCGTTGATCTGGAGATCCGCCCGTCTGCGCTGCAGGCGATCGCCAAGAAGGCACTGGCTCGCAAGACCGGCGCGCGCGGTTTGCGCTCGATTCTGGAGCAAGCGCTGATCGACACCATGTACGAACTTCCTAATGCTGTGAATGTTGACAGGGTGGTGGTCGATGAATCGACCATTGAAGAGAACAAGCCGCCGCTTTTGGTGTACCGCGAGAGTGCGCGCAAGGCCTGATTTGGCGCGGGTGGCTTGAAAAGCGGCCCAGCTGATCCATATTCAACAGGTAACGAAAAGGTTTTCCCTATGTCTGGTCATATACCACTACCTGCCGATGCCATCGATCTGCCACTGTTGCCGCTGCGCGACGTGGTTGTTTTTCCGCACATGGTGATTCCGCTGTTTGTCGGCAGGCCCAAGAGCATCAAGGCGCTGGAAGCCGCCATGGAGAGTGAGCGGCGCATCATGCTGGTGGCGCAAAAAGCTGCCGCCAAGGATGATCCACTGGTGACAGATATGTTCGAGGTCGGTTGTATTTCGACCATTCTGCAAATGCTCAAACTCCCGGATGGTACGGTCAAGGTACTGGTCGAGGGTCAGCAGCGCGCTCGCGTGAACCGGATTGAAGATGGCGAGTTGCACTTTGTTGCCAATGTCACGCCGGTGGAAGAAGTTCTGGAACCCGAAACCAGGTCGCGCGCAAAAACCAGCGAAATCGAGGCCTTGCGGCGTGCCGTGATGCAACAGTTTGAACAGTACGTCAAACTCAACAAGAAGATACCACCGGAGATTCTGACCTCCATTTCGAGCATTGATGACCCTGGGCGATTGGCAGACACAATCGCAGCGCATCTGCCTCTGAAACTCGAGAGCAAGCAGGCCGTGCTGGATTTGTCAGGCATCAAGGACAGACTTGAAAATCTGTTCGAGCAGATTGAGCGCGAAGTCGACATTCTGAACGTCGACAAGAAGATTCGTGGCCGTGTGAAGCGGCAGATGGAGAAGAACCAGCGCGACTTTTACCTGAACGAGCAGGTCAAGGCGATTCAGAAGGAGTTGGGGGAGGGCGAGGACGGCGCCGATATTGACGAGATCGAGAAGAGAATCAAGGCTGCCAAGATGCCCAAGGAGGCACTGAAGAAGGCCGAGGGTGAACTCAAGAAGCTCAAACTAATGTCACCGATGTCGGCTGAGGCCACGGTGGTGCGCAATTACATTGATGTGCTGACCGGTCTGCCCTGGGCCGGCAAGACCAAGATCAAGCACGACTTGAGCAACGCGGAAAAGGTCCTTAACGAAGACCACTACGGTCTGGACAAAGTCAAGGACCGCATTCTTGAATACCTTGCGGTCCAGCAGCGAGTAGAAAAGGTGAAGGCGCCGATTTTGTGTCTGGTCGGTCCGCCCGGCGTGGGAAAGACCTCGCTTGGGCAATCGGTGGCAAAAGCGACCGGTCGCAAGTATGTCCGCATGGCGCTGGGCGGCATGCGCGACGAAGCCGAGATTCGCGGTCATCGTCGTACCTATATTGGCGCCATGCCAGGAAAGGTGCTGCAAAGCCTGTCCAAGATCGGCACCCGCAATCCCCTGTTCCTGCTCGATGAAATTGACAAACTGGGAACTGACTTCCGGGGCGACCCGTCGAGCGCCCTGCTTGAGGTCCTGGACCCGGAGCAAAACCACAAGTTTGGTGACCATTACGTCGAAGTCGATTTTGACCTGAGCGATGTCATGTTCGTCGCGACATCGAACTCCATGAACATCCCGCCGGCCCTGCTGGATCGGATGGAAGTGATCCGTCTGTCGGGTTATACCGAAGACGAGAAAGTCAATATTGCCACCAAGTTCCTGCTGCCCAAGCAGCTAAAGAACAATGGTGTCAAGGAAGCAGAGTTGCAAATCGCCGAGGCCGCGGTGCGAGACATTGTTCGCTATTACACGCGTGAAGCGGGTGTGCGTTCGCTGGAGCGCGAGTTGTCCAAGATCTGTCGCAAGGTGGTGAAGGGTCTGCAACTCAAGAGGATGGTGCCACAGGTCAAGGTCGATGCCGACAACCTGAATGATTTCCTGGGCGTGCGCAAGTACTCCTATGGCCGCGCTGAAAAGCTCAATCAGGTGGGGCAGGTGGTGGGACTTGCCTGGACCGAGGTTGGCGGCGATCTGCTGACGATCGAGGCTGCCATGATGCCGGGCAAAGGCGTGATCACCCGCACTGGCTCATTGGGCGATGTGATGAAGGAATCGGTCGAGGCGGCGCGCACAGTGGTGCGCAGTCGTTCGCACCGCCTGGGTATCAAGGATGAGTTTTTCGAGAAGAAGGATATTCATATCCATGTACCCGACGGTGCCACGCCGAAGGATGGACCGAGTGCCGGAGCAGCCATGACGACGGCCTTTGTTTCTGCCATGACCGGCATTCCAGTGCGTGCCGATGTCGCCATGACGGGTGAAATCACCTTGCGCGGTGAGGTCACTGAAATCGGTGGTCTAAAAGAAAAGCTGCTGGCCGCCTTGCGTGGCGGTATCAAGACGGTGCTGATCCCGGAAGAAAACGCCAAGGATTTGCAGGACATCCCGGAGAACGTCAAGAACGGTCTGGAAATCGTTCCAGTACGCTGGATCGACAAGGTGCTGGAGATTGCTCTGGAGCGCATGCCAAGCCCCCTGCCGGACGAAGAACCGGTGGCGGCGGTGGCACCGGTCGAGACTGCTGCGGGGACTCCGGTGCAGCTTGGGTCGGTCAAACATTAGTACCGTCTGACTGTGCAACTTTTCATGAGCCTGCCAATGACAGCGGAAATTTTGCGCTATAATTCGCGGCTTGTAACGCGGGAATAGCTCAGTTGGTAGAGCGCAACCTTGCCAAGGTTGAGGTCGAGAGTTCGAGACTCTTTTCCCGCTCCAAATTCCTAAAAGGGAAGCCGCGGCTTCCCTTTTTTGTCAGAACAATGGCGCGATAGCAAATCGGTTATGCAACGGATTGCAAATCCGTCTAGCCCAGTTCGACTCTGGGTCGCGCCTCCAGTCAAGCCACTCTGTGCCACAACTGGAAGTTTGCCCTGGTGACGAAATTGGTAGACGTAGGGGGCTTAAAACCCCCAGCCGAAAGGCGTACCGGTTCGATTCCGGTCCGGGGCACCATCTTACGGCCCAGCGTGACATCACACGGCGTGGCGAGTTTTCCGGGAGCTTAGACGGAGGATGCGCCGTCTGCCGTCCCAACTAAGGACTCGATCCGTGCGAGGGCGCTGCCGATCTCGGTGGCGTCGTCAGATCGAACCAAGCGAGTGACTTCCCGGCCATTGCTCAAGAACACCAAGGTCGGCCAAAGCTTCACTTTGAATGAACGCCCCAGGGGCCTGCCGCGGCCATCAGCAATTTTGATATGGCGCAGGCGCGGGTGATCGGCAAGGGCTGATGCCAGAGGTACTTGGGCCGCGCGGCAGTATCCACACGATGGACTGCCAAACTCGAGCAGAGCAGGCCCTTGGAGCATGTCAATTTCGGCGCGCGCCGGCTCGATCGCAGCATAAACTTCGTTCATTGTCATGAGATTGCGGGCTCCGCCTTCGTTAATCCAACTCGCCAGGGTATTCATGTTACTGCCATACGAGCGCGCTTCATGTCGGTGCAGCCGGATGAAGTGATGACCGCAAGAAGCTGCGCTGTGCAAGGCCAGCCGCACATGGGTATCGGGAATTCCCATGAAACAATATCGTATGGAAAAGACACCCGAAGAATTGAGGATCATCACCCGGCGCACGCTGGCACACTATGATCAGAACGCCCAGGCGTTCTGGGAGGGCACTCGCGATCATGACGTGAGCCAGAACATCAACGCCTTGCTGACGTCCATCGAGTCTGCATCGCCGTTTGAACTGCTTGACTTTGGCTGTGGCCCCGGGCGCGACCTCATGCGATTCAAGGCGCTCGGTCACCGTGCGACGGGCCTGGAGGGCTCTGCTCAATTGGCAGCATTGGCCCGAGCCAACAGCGGATGTCAGGTGCTGGAGCAGGATTTTCTGCAACTGGACTTGCCCAGCGCGCGCTTTGACGGCGTGTTTGCTAATGCCGTGCTGTTCCACATTCCCAGCCAAGAGCTTGCGCGCATCCTCAGGGAGATCCACATGGCACTGAAACCCGGCGGTGTCCTGTTTTGTTCGAATCCGCGTGGCGTCGGT
>CAITQH010000154.1 GCA_903894475.1 uncultured beta proteobacterium | reverse complement strand
CTTGATGCATTGGGGCAACCTGCTCAACAGCGGCGCCGCCATGTTGACTATTGAGGCGACTGCGGTTTTGCCGGAAGGACGCATCACGCCCAATTGCATTGGCCTGTGGGATGAGCGCACCGCGGCGGCGCTGGCCGATACCCTGCAGCGCGCGCGTCAACTGGCACCACCCATGGCTGTTTGTATTCAACTGGCTCATGCCGGCCGAAAGGCTTCCAGCGCCCTGCCGTGGCAGGGGGCACAGTTGCTCAAGCCCGACCAAGGTGGCTGGGAAACGTTTGCACCTTCGGCCCTGGCCTATCTGCCCAGTGAAGCAGCGCCGACAGCCTTGACGCTGGCAAGAATGGATCAGATCAGGGATGCTTTTGTCGCAGCGGCGCAGCGCGCTGAGCGTATGGGCATCGAAGCCGTCGAAATTCACAGCGCGCACGGTTATTTGCTGCACGAGTTCCTGTCGCCGCTGGCCAATCAGCGCAGCGACCGCTATGGCGGCAGTTTTGAGAACCGGATCCGTTATCCGCTGGAGGTCTTTGCTGCCATGCGCCAGGCATTTGACGGCGTGCTGGGCCTGCGTGTGTCGGCCTCGGACTGGGTCGAGGGCGGCTGGGACGTGACGCAGAGCGCCGAGTTCTCCAAGCGCCTGAAGGCGGCCGGTTGTGACTTCATCCATGTCTCCTCAGGTGGCGTGTCACCCGCGCAAAAGATCATCGTGGGTGCTGGCTATCAGGTGCCGTTTGCGCGCCAGATTCGCCAGGCCAGCGGTATGCTGACCACTGCGGTCGGTCTGATCACCGAGGCTCAGCAGGCCGAGGCCATATTGCAGGCCGGCGACGCCGACTTGATTTCCTTGGGCAGGCCATTTCTTTATCAACCGCGTTGGGCCTGGCAGGCGGCCGCTGCTTTGGGGGCGGAGCTGAGTGCGAATCCGGTGTACTGGCGCTGTCTGCCGCGCGAGGCGCAAGCGGTCTTTGGCCCGGTCAAGATTGGCATGCGGTAAAGGTCAGAGCTGTCATCATGCACCACTTTCGTCATTGCGAGCCCCCTCGCCATCGCGAGCCCCCCTCGCCATCGCGAGGCTCCCCTCGCCATCACGAGCCTCCTCTCGTCATCGCGAGCGCAGCGTGGCGATCCATGCAGCCTGACTTCCTCGATTGCCGCGCCCTTCGGGCTCGCAATGACGAGTCCCAGGTTCAGGGCCCGTATGCAGTTTCGGTCGCTCGAAGCAGGCGCCTGGCAGTGACGGTTTGCTGATCGATCGGATTGCCATGCCGCCAATTTCCGCCATGCTGCTCTGCGCCGGGCGCGGGGAGCGCATGCGGCCCCTGACCGACCTCGTGCCCAAACCGATGCTGGCGCTGCGCGGCAAGCCTTTGATGCAGTGGTCCATGGAGGCGCTGGCCCGTGGTGGATTTACCCGGTTGGTGATCAATACGGCCTGGCTTGGCGAGCAGATCGAAGCGGCATTTGGACCTGTCTTTTCAGCTTTGCCGGAGCAGTCGCCATTGCAGATTGCTTATTCATGTGAGGGTGCCGATTTCGGCGCCGCGCTGGAAACAGCCGGTGGCATCGTGCGTGCGTTGCCACGCTTGTGCCCGCTGGGTACCAGCGGGCATGACGCAGAAATTTTCTGGGTGCTTGCCAGCGACGTCTTCGCCCCGGACTTCTGTTTTGAGCAAGCGGCTGTCGAGCGTTTTGCTGACAGTGGCAAATTGGCGCATATCTGGCTGGTGCCCAACCCAGAGCACCACCCGGCTGGCGACTTTGGCATCAGCAGCGACGGTCTGGCCTTGAGCCAGGCCACGGTCCAATACACTTATTCGACCATTGGCCTGTACAGTCGCAAGTTGTTTGCTCCGCCCTGGTGTGACATCGCCGCAGCTAACCCGACGGGAGTCAAAGCCCCTCTGGCGCCACTGCTGCGCGCCGCCATGGACAATGCGCAGGTCAGTGCCGAACTGTACCGTGGCGCCTGGACCGACATCGGTACGCCCGAGCGACTGCAAGAGCTGAATCAAACAAGAGAAATGGACAAACCATGAACGCGTCTTCCTCTGCACCCTATGCGCAACGCCGAGCCCGACTGGCTGCCCTGCTGGGACCCAAAGGCATCGCCATCATCCCGAGTGCGCCCGAGCAGCAGCGCAACCGGGATTCCGATTTCTTGTATCGGCATGACAGCTACTTTTACTACCTGACCGGCTTTACCGAGCCGAAAGCCTGGTTGCTTATCACAGGCGACGGCAAGAGCACGCTGTTTTGCCAGCCGAAAGACATGGAACGCGAAATCTGGGATGGTTTCCGGCTTGGGCCCGATGCAGCACCGGCGCAACTTGGCGTCGATGCGGCGTTTTCCGTTACCGAAATGGATCAACAACTGCCGGCCCTGCTCGATGGCCGTGATGCCGTCTGGTATCCGTTTGCCACTCACAAGGCGCTGGAAACCCGCATCGATGGCTGGCTTGGCAGTTTACGCGCGCGGGTGCGCTACGGTGCCCTGTGTCCGCAGCAGCAACGCGATCTCTGCGCCTTGCTCGACGAAATGCGCCTGTTCAAGGACAGCCATGAGCAGGACATCATGCGCCGCGCAGCGCAAATCAGCGCTGGCGCCCACGTCCGCGCCATGCAACTGAGTGCTCGCATGTTGCGCGCCGGCGAGCCGGTGCGTGAATACCATCTGGATGCGGAGTTGTTGCACGAGTTCCGCCGCCATGGTTCGCAGTACCCGGCCTATGGTTCGATCGTAGCGGCCGGAGCCAATGCCTGCGTGCTGCACTACCGGGCCGATGCGGGCGCGGTGCGCGATGGCGAACTGGTGCTGATTGACGCGGGCTGCGAGCTTGACGGTTATGCCAGCGACATCACGCGAACCTTTCCGGCCAATGGCAAGTTCAGCGCGCCACAGCGCGCCCTGTACGAACTGGTGCTGGCATCGCAGGAGGCAGCCATCGCCGCCACCCGTGCCGGCGCGCGCTTCACCGATCCGCACGAGGCCACCGTCAAGGTGCTGGCGCAGGGCATGCTGGACCTGGGCCTGCTGGACCGGGACAAGGTCGGCAGCCTGCAGGATGTGATCGAAAAGCGCGCCTACTTTCAGTTCTATATGCACCGCACCGGTCACTGGCTGGGCATGGATGTGCATGATTGTGGCAACTACATTGAACCTTCAGAAGTGGGTACGGTGAGTGAGCGCAAGGATCCGCTCAGTGGCGAAATTATCAAGGACCGGCCGGCGCGCATTCTGCAAAGCGGCATGGTGTTGACCATTGAACCCGGCATTTACGTGCGTGCTGCAGAAGGCGTGCCCGAGCAGTTTCACAACATTGGCATCCGCATCGAGGACGATGCCATCGTGACTGCCAATGGATGCGAACTGATCAGCCGTGGGGTGCCGGTCGCGGTGGCGGAGATTGAGGCCTTGATGCGCCGGTGAGCGCGATCTTGAATTCGCAGATGCATTTCAATCAGCCGCCATTACCGGATAATGCAAATCGACGTTACATGATTGGAGACTGCCATGGGACTTGCCGCACCTCAATCCACCTTCAGCGCAACCGACTACCTGGCCTGGGAGGCCGAACAACCCGAGCGCCATGAATTTCTGAATGGTGAGGTATTCGCCATGGCTGGGGCTGAAGACCGGCATGTGACGGTTGGCGGCAATTTGTACATCGCCCTGCGCCAGCATCTCAGCGGCGGCCCTTGCCGAACCTATATGAGCGACATGCGTCTGCATGTGGCTGACGCCAACAGTTATTTCTACCCAGACATTTTGGTGACCTGTAGCGCGCTCGATGCGGCGAGCAGCATGGTCAAATCCGAGCCAAAACTGATCATCGAAGTGCTTTCGCCCAGCACCGCCGCCTACGACCGTGG
>CAITQH010000153.1 GCA_903894475.1 uncultured beta proteobacterium | reverse complement strand
AGCAGGCAAGCCCATCGATCCGAATGTGGCCCTGGCGATAGAAGCCGCCAACCTCAAGACAATCAACTGGCCCTCCGATGGGAGATTTCTGGGCGACTGGAAAGAAGGCGAAAAGATTGCCCAAAGTGGCGCAGGCATGACATGGACTGACAAAGCCGGTTCCACCAACGGCGGCAATTGCTACAACTGCCACCAGATAGCCATCAAGGAGATCTCCTTCGGCACCATCGGACCGAGCCTGTACAACTACGGCAAGATTCGCGGTGTCACAACGGACCCAAGCAGTGCGGCGTCCAAAGCCGTCGTGGAATACACGTGGGGCAAGATCTGGAATACCAGGGCTTACAACGCCTGCTCCAATATGCCCAGAGCTGGGCACAAAGGATTTCTGACCGAGCAGCAGATCAAACACATAATGGCCCTGCTGCTCGATCCGACGTCGCCGGTGAATCAGTGAACCTCACCAAACGCGAATTCTTTCAGGTGCTGGGCGCTGGCACCATGGCCGGTATGGGCCTGAGCAGGTATGCAGAAGCTGACGCCGCCGCGGCCGGCAACGGTCTGTACGACATCCCCAGGTTCGGCAACGTGTCTTTCCTGCACATGACCGATTGCCATGCACAGCTCAATCCGATTTATTTTCGCGAACCCAGCGTGAATATGGGCTTGGGCAACATGAGAGCTCAGTTGCCCCATTTGGTGGGAGAACACCTGCTCAAAGTAGCCAAGGTGCGACCCGGTAGCGCCGAGGCGCACGCCTTAACTTATCTGGACTTTGCGAAGGCGACTCGGCGTTACGGCAGAGTCGGCGGCTTTGCGCACTTGGCCACGCTCGTCAAGCGCTTGAAGGCGAGCCGCCCCGGGGCACTGTTGCTGGACGGTGGCGACACCTGGCAAGGTTCGGGCACGGCGCTATGGACCCAGGGGCAGGACATGGTCGACGCCTGCAAACTGCTTGGCGTGGACGTCATGACCGGACACTGGGAATTCACGCTGGGCATGCAACGTGTGAAGGAAATCATTGAAAAAGACTTTGCCGACAAGGTCGATTTCGTGGCCCAGAACGTCAAGACGAATGACTTTGGCGATCCGGTCTTCAAGCCCTATGTGCTGCGCGAAATCAACGGTGTGCCCTGCGCGATCATCGGCCAGGCCTTCCCTTACACACCCATCGCCAATCCGCGCTACATGATGGCAGACTGGGCCTTCGGCATCCAGGAAGAGAACATGCAGGCGATGGTGATCGAGGCCAGGGCGAAGGGAGCGCAGGTGGTGGTGCTGCTCAGCCACAACGGCACGGATGTCGACCTGAAGCTGGCTGGTCGCGTCAGCGGCATCGATGCCATCCTGGGGGGGCACACGCACGACGGCATGCCGGTTGCCGCACTGGTAGGCAACAAGGGCGGCAAAACCATCGTCACCAACGCCGGTTCCAACGGCAAATTCCTGGGTCTGCTGGACTTTGACGTCAAGGACAACAGGGTGACGGACTTCCGCTACAAACTGTTGCCGGTGTTTGCCAACATGCTGCCGGCCGACCCCGAGATGGAGTCACTCATCACCCAGGTTCGCTCACCCTACCAAGCCAAGCTGTCAGAGAAACTGGCGGTGACCGAGGGTACGCTGTACCGCCGCGGCAACTTCAATGGCACCGGCGACCAGTTGCTGCTCGACGCCCTGATGGACGTACAAGGGGCCGATCTGGCCTTCTCGCCGGGTTTTCGTTGGGGCACGACGCTGCTGCCGGGCCAGGCCATCACCCGCGAGTGGCTGATGGACATGACCGCCACAACCTATTCTTACGCCACCCTCACCGAGATGAGCGGCGCGACCATCAAGGTGATACTGGAAGACGTGGCCGATAACCTTTTCAACCCTGACCCCTACTACCAGCAGGGCGGTGACATGGTGCGCGTGGGTGGCCTGCAATACACTTGCAGCCCCGGCGCTGCCATGGGCAAGCGCATCGACGACATGCGCCTGAACGGCATGCCCGTACAAGCCGACAAGAAATACAAGGTGGCCGGCTGGGCACCGGTGGCCGAAGAAGCCAGGAACCAAGGCAACAAGCAGGTTTGGGAAGTTGTCGAAAGCTGGCTCAAATCACAGGGCGGACGTGTCTCAAAGCGCCAGATCAACAGCCCCAAGTTAATGGGCGTGCTTCCAAACCCGGGGATTGCTACGCCCTGAAACCGTTCATTGGGCTGTACCTGATTTAGAGGAGACTTTCATGCGTCGAATTTTTCAACTCGTGCTCGCGCTGCTTGCCTTGGCGGTCTTTTGCGACCTGGCCTCGGCCCAGGACAAAGTGGTCTACCACATCGATGATGCGGCCACCTTTACGCCCTCCGGCGTGGTTCGCATCGGTCAACTGCAAAGCCGGGAGATATTCGCCTACATCAAGCCTTAGCATCAGCCTGAATCCGGATCGACCGAATCAATGCCTACAACACCTATTTGCTGATGGAGCGAGAGCCGCCATGAATACGACGCCACGTCTTTGGTCAGTGCCTTGGCTATGAACCGACGTTCCTGCCTGAGTGCGGTGCTTATGTTGGGCGTGGCTCGGATCATCCATGCCGCACCGGCCGCTTCCCTGCCGATTGCGAAGTCCTTGCGCGAAGAACTGGCGCTGGCCTTGAAGGGTGGCAATCCCTTGCTGGTGATGGTCAGTCTGGACGCCTGTCCGTTTTGCAAAGTGGCACGCGAAAGCTACCTGAGTCCAATGCGCGCGGAGCAAGGCCTGTCCATTGTGCAGGTCAACATGCACCACGCCGAAACCGTGAAAGACTTCAAGGGTGTCGTGCTTACACAAGACGAACTGGTGCACTTATGGAAGGTAACACTGGCGCCTACCGTGCTCTTTTTTGGGCGCGATGGCGCAGAAGTCGCGCCGCGGTTGGTGGGTATCGGATCGCCTGACTTTTATGGCAACAAGCTGGACCAGCGCATGGAGCAGGCCCGGGCTGCCATCAAAGCCCCGTGACTGTGATCTAAGCAGGCACACACAGTCGTTCCCGCCAACCCGGGAACAGTTTGTCTGCATCGCCCGGGAACGACTCAAAGGCGCGAGCAAACTCCTTGTGATCTTTGGCAAACTCTATCGCGTCAGTGCCCGACTTCCAGCACTGGTAAGACTGGCGCAGTGAAATGGCGCCGGCCGCCGCACCGTCGATGTGGCCATAGGCACCGCCACCCGCGGTGTTGACGACGTTGCCGTGGCCCAGGTTCTGGAAGAAGCCGGGCAGGCGCAGTGCATTCATGCCGCCCGAAATAATCGGCGTAGTGGGCTTCATGCCGTACCACTTCTGGAAGTAAACCGGTCCCTGGCATTCATCGCGTTCGATCATGTAGGCAATCGCGCGGTCATCACCCTCGCCTTCCATTTTTCCATAACCCATGGTGCCGACGTGAATGCCAGATGCCCCTTGCAGACGGCTCATCTTGGCCAGCACAAAGGCGGTATAACCGCGCTTGGCGCTGGGCGACGTGATCATGCCGTGGCCAGCGCGGTGGTAGTGCAGGTATTGATTCGGATACTGACGCCGTGCTGTCGTGATCATGCCGGGACCACCGACGAAGCCGTCCACCAGGAAGGCCAGTTTGTCAGCGTCGGGGCCGAAGGTTTCGAGTGCAAAGTCGGCCCGCGCACACATCTCGTAGTGGTCATCGGCGGTGATGTTCATGGAGAACAGCTTGGCCTGACCGGTTTCATCCTGGGCCCGTTTCATGGCGTCATAGACCAGCGGAATGGTCTTCTTGATCGGGGCAAACACCTGATTGCCCTGTGGTTCGTCGTTCTTGATGAAATCGCCGCCCAGCCAGAACTGATAGGCCGCAGCGGCAAAGGGCTCCGGACGCAGACCGAGCTTGGGCTTGATGATGGTGCCGGCAATGTAGCCACCATCGACCACCGGACGACCGAGGATGCGCCAGAGGTCGGCGATACCTTTTGCAGGGCCGTCAAACATCTGGATCACGCGTTCTGGCACATGGAAGTCGATCATCTTGGCGTGCGCGATGTCGCCCATGCCCTGGTTGTTGCCGATCACCAGCGTCAGGAACGACACCAGCATGAATCGACCATCCGTGACGTTGCGGTCAAACAGGTCCAGCGGATAGGCAATGCGCATGTCCTCAGATGCTTCGTCGATGTGATAAACCAGCGCATCGAGCCCCTTGGTGAAGTCGTCGGTAGTGGACACTTCGACGTTGGTGCCGGTCGAGGACTCGGCCGCAAAGTGGGCTGCCGCCTCAAGGTAGCCGACACCAGATTTGGGCTTCATCCGGTAGGCCACCAGAATATGCTTGCCGCCGCTGATGAGTTCGTCTTCCTTCAGGCTCAGGTCGGCGTAGCGCTTGGATTGGTCCATCTCGATCTCCGGTAAGTTGGGTTTGACAGGCGCAACTATAGGGAGCTTTATTCATCAGGACTACTAAATATTATTTAAACATGAATCAGAAATCAATGATGAATAGGAAACCGAGCCTTCTGGTATCAGGCCCAGGATTCGATCAGGGGGCCACCCTGCTCAATCAGGAATGCCTTGAACGCATTGGCTGCGGGTGAAAGACGACTCTGGCGCAAGTGGGTCACGTACCAGTCACCAACGATAGGCAAGCCGCTGATGTCGACCATCACCATGTGGCCGGCCGCCAGCTCGTGGCGCACCGTGCGCAAAGACAGAAAACTCAGTCCCATACCAGCCATCACTGCCTGCTTGATGGTCTCGTTGCTTGGCATCTCCATTGCCACCTTGATGGGGATTTCGTGCTGCGCAAACAGGCGCTCCATCGCAGCGCGCGTGCCCGAGCCCTGTTCGCGAACCACAAAGGCACAATCGCGCAACAGTTCGAAGGCCGCATGCTTGCGGCGAGACAGCGGGTGGTCGGGCGCGCACACGATGCCCATCGGGTTGCTGGAAAACGCCGTAGCCTCACAGTCCAAATGGGTTGGTGTGCGACCCATGATGACCAGATCTGCCTCGCTGCGCGTCAGCATCGACAGGATGTTTTCGCGGTTGTCGATGTACAACTTGATCTCGATGCCAGGCAGTTGTTGGGCAAAGCGCACCAGCAGCATCGGGACAAAGTATTTGGCCGTGCTGACCACAGCGAGTTCAATATGACCTTTCTTCAGACCCACGTGCTCCGCCATGCTGGCTTCGAGGTTCTTGAACTGGGCCAGTGCAGCAATGGCATGGGTCTGAAACTCCTCACCGGCCCGGGTCAACTGGATATTGCGGCCGGACGGCTCCACCAGCGGCAACCCGAAGGCCTCCTCCAACTGGCGCAGTTGCATGGACACAGCGGGTTGGGTCACAAACAGTCGCGCGGCGGCCTTGGAGACCGACTTATCCCGGGCGACTTCAATAAAGGTCAATACCTGCTTGAGGGTGTAGTTGCGCATGATAAAGCATTATCTAAAACTGATGAATGTGCTTGTAAATGTAATTGGAATTTATGTTTAATGCCGACTAAAGTCAAGCCGTACCCGCTTCTGATGAGCACTCACAACCCTTTGAAAAGAGATTTCCCATGTTGCACGCACTGATTTTTGATGTCGATGGCACCTTGGCAGATACCGAGTCAACGCATTGCGCGGCGTTCAACGACGCTTTTGCCCGGTTCGGTCTGGACTGGCATTGGGACGACGCTCTGTACACCCAACTGCTGAACGTGACAGGCGGCAAGGAGCGCATCCTGCAGTACCTGAAGACGGCCCAACCTGACTTGAGCAAGTTCGGCGTCCTGGGCATGGAGGAATCGGTCAAACGCTTGTTTGAGCTCAAGACCCAAGCGTATGTGCGCAGTGTCAACGACGGTGCGGTCAAATTGCGTCCTGGCGTCCTCAATCTGATCAAGGAGGCCCGGGCGCAAGGCATGCAAATGGCAATTGCCACCACGACCTCGCCAGTCAATATCGCCGCTCTACTGAGCCGCGCGATGGGCCTTGATTGGCGTCTGAATTTCGCTGCGATTGGTGACGGCGCCAGCGCGCCGGTCAAGAAACCTGACCCACAGGTTTATCTGCAAGTATTGGAAGCACTCAGACTGGCGCCGACGCATTGCCTGGCGCTGGAAGACTCCAGCAACGGCCTGCGCGCGGCCACCGCCGCAGGGCTTGCCACATTGATCACGCCAACACGCTACACGGCGCGCAACGACTTCGGCGACGCCATGCGCGTGGTGCCCGATTTGAGCCAGGTCGATCTGGCGCAGTTGAAGCTCTGGCATGCCCAGAGCCAGCCTGCGACGAGCGTCGCCTGAGCCGATCCGAAGCTTGAGATTCTGACCGTCGCAACACAACAGAAAGCCGCGTCATGAGCACACCAAATTCATCAGCCCCGGTGCTTCGACTGGCGCCAAGCATCCTTTCGGCGGACTTCGCCCGCTTGGGTGAAGAAGTTCGAGCGATTCAGACCGCCGGGGCTGATCTGGTTCACTTTGACGTGATGGACAACCACTACGTGCCCAATCTGACCATCGGCCCACTGGTGTGCGAGGCGATTCGCCCGCACGTGACGATCCCGATTGATGTCCACCTGATGGTGGAGCCGGTTGATTCCCTGATTCCACTATTTGTCAGAGCGGGCGCCAACATCATCACCTTCCACCCTGAAGCGACCAAACATGTGGACCGCACCTTGTCGCTGATTCGCGAGCTCGGCTGCAAGGCCGGGCTGGTGCTCAACCCTGCCAGCTCGCTGCAGTGGCTCGATCACGTGATGGACAAGCTCGACATAGTCTTGCTGATGAGTGTGAATCCGGGCTTTGGTGGGCAGAAATTCATTCCCTTAACACTTGCCAAACTGCGCGCCGTGCGCCAGCGTATCGAAACCCACCAGGCCAAGGGCGGGCAGCCGATCTGGCTGGAAGTCGATGGCGGTGTGAAGACCGACAACATCGCCTCTATCGTGCGCGCCGGGGCCGATACCTGCGTCGCTGGCAGTGCAGTGTTCGGCAGTCCCGATGCCGACGGTGGCTACGCCAAAGTGATGAGCGAATTGCGCCGTCAGGCCGCCAACTCATCGTCTTGATCTACTGATCCCCTGAAAGAAGCAATCCATGCTGTCAAATCACCGCACCACACTGACCCAATTTCTGATCGAGGAGCGCCGCCGCTTTCCCTTGGCCGGTGGCGACTTCAACGCCCTGATTCTCGACATTGCCATTGCCTGTAAAGCGATCGCGCGCGCGGTGGCTTTTGGGGAACTCGGTGGCGTGATGGGCAACCACGCCACCGAGCAAGGTGGCACGGTGAACGTACAGGGCGAAGTGCAGAAGAAGCTCGACGTCCTGTCCAACGCGGTCTTCATCCGGCGCACCGAATGGGCTGGCAACCTGGCCGGCCTCGCCTCCGAAGAAATGGACCAGCCTTACCAAATTCCGAAGCAGCACCCGCGTGGAAAATACCTGCTGGTCTTTGATCCACTGGACGGCTCCAGCAACATCGACGTGAACGTCTCGGTGGGAAGCATCTTCTCGGTCCTGCGCTCACCGAAAGATCTGGACGACATGCCGCGCGATCAGCAGCGCGATGTGGTCGAGGCCGACTTCCTCCAGCCAGGCTCGCTGCAGGTCGCCGCCGGCTACGCCCTGTACGGCCCTACCACCATGCTGGTGCTCACGGTTGGCAATGGCGTCAACGGCTTCACTCTCGATCCGAATCTGGGCGAATTCATGCTCACGCACCCGCTGATGCAGATTCCTGAAGACACCCAGGAGTTCGCCATCAACGCCTCCAACAGCCGGTTTTGGGAAACGCCCATCAAGCGCTATGTGGATGAATGTCTGGCCGGTAAAACCGGACCCAGAGCGAAGGATTTCAACACCCGTTGGATTGCCAGCATGGTGGCCGAGGCGCACCGCATCCTGATGCGTGGTGGTGTCTTCATGTATCCGCGCGACACCAAAGATCCAGGCAAACCGGGACGACTGCGCTTGCTGTACGAGGCCAACCCCGTGGGCATGATCATGGAGCAGGCTGGCGGCCGTGCCTCTACTGGCGAGCGAGCGGTGCTGGGTGTGCAACCGGACTCGCTGCACCAGCGCATTGGTCTGGTATTTGGCTCCAGGAACGAGGTGGAGCGAATCGAGCGCTACCACGCCGAGCCGGTCCAGGTCGAGTCAGACAACCCGCTGTTTGCGGTACGCAGCCTGTTCAGAAATTAGCAAGCTTGCGGGACAGACCGCTGGTACACGAAGTGAACAAGCTCTGCCCCCAACCAATTT
>CAITQH010000152.1 GCA_903894475.1 uncultured beta proteobacterium | reverse complement strand
GTTTACAGTATTGGAGTTGGCACTGCCGACACCATCAGACCTCGTCAAACCCGTTTTGTAGTCTGCGTTTTAGAACCAGTTTCTAATGAAATCATATAGTTACGTTCAGGAAGTGTTGAACTTGAGGGGCTTGGTCGTCTGCCTGCAAGAATCGCCCCAGAAGTCTTAAACGCGGCCATCGATGCAATCGCAAAGTCTAAGCAATTGAATTTGACGTACCGGGGGAGTGACGGAAAAGAGTCCACCGCTCGTATAAGCCCCCAAGGGATCGTGGCCAAGGACGGCACCCTATATTTGCTGGGAACCACGGGGCTAAGCGACCCACCGCGCCACTTCGCAATGCAGCGCATGGCAGATGCGGAGGTTAGCCACAGAAACCTCCAGGCCCAGTCGGAATTCGACCTGGATGATTACATTCACAACTCACCAAAGTACGCCGCCGCTTTTTTTAAGATTTCTTTCTCCAGCCTCAGCCGTGTGTTCTCCTGTCGCAAGCGGCTCACCTCTGCTTGCAACTCCGAGACCGGCAGTACGGGCTGGCGCTTGATCAGAGCCTGGCCTTTGCGTGCCCGGTACACCCAATTCGCCAATGTCTTGCTTGACATCTCCAGTGAACGTGCCACTGCAGTCATGCTGCGCCCGCCAGTCTCTACCTGCTTGACCGCCGCATCCCGAAACTCACTCGTGTACTTCCTATCAGTTCCTGCTTTCATAAACCCTCCAAAAAGTCAAATTTACAGACTTCGTGGCGTCCATTTTTTGGGGACCAGTTCAGATAAAGATCTTCCTCAACCGTCAGAGGCCGAGGTTGTTCGCGTAGCGACCGCAGAATTGTGATGAGGTTCATGGCTCCTGTTCCTCTCAGTGGGTGATGCGATAGACACGCTCACTACCGACGTCCTTGGTGGACGTGATGGTCAAGCCCAGCTTCTTTGTGAAGGCACCGGCCAGCGTACCCCTGACCGTGTGAGCCTGCCAATTGGTAGCGGCGCAGATCTGATTGATCGTGGCGCCTTCGGAGCGCCTGAGCATGGCGATCACCATCGCCTGCTTGCTGTTGTCCCGGGTGCGGACCGGCGTGGGGGCTTGAGCCGGTGCCGCTTCAGGGGAAACGTTGGGCGCGTGCCTGGCCTTACGGGTGGGAGGGGTGGCCATGGCCGCAACAGGCGACCGGGCGCAACCCAGGGCCTCGTAGCCGGGCGTGGCGACCAGCCAGTCGCTGCCGTCGCTCATGATCAGTTCGCGACCGAGCAATGCGTCAAGCACCTTCTTGCGCGCGCCGCCCTTGACGCTGTCGGGGAACCAGTTGATGCGTCCGCTGCTGTGATCTATCGCGTGCTGCAGGACCTGGGTTTGAGTGTTGGTGAGTTGGGTGTTGCTCATGATTCGTTTCCTTGGATAGTTGATTGAGGGGATGTGATGAACGCTCTGTTTGCGGCATAAGCCAAGCGCTTTGTGCTTGACTTCAAATTCTTTTGATCAGGTGTTGGCAATTTCTGACTCTGTGGGTTTTGGCATCGATGCGCCGAGCTCGGCGCCAGCTTTGAAGGCTGCTTCCAGGGCGTCCCGGATGCACCAGACCGCGGTGTCGTGGAAGTCCAGGCGATCTGACTTGCGTGTTTGAAGGGTCTCGATCCCGAGGTGCTTTTGTGCAATCAGGGTGAGGATGGTTTCGATCTGACTCATTTGCGATTTCCTTTGATGCTTGATTGAGGGGACGTGATGAACGCTCTGTTTCGGATGGAAGGCAAGCTTTATCTGCAAGAAATCCAACAAATGATTAGTGAAGCCAATGGGAATCTCGATACGTGCCTATGCCCGTCACCGCGGGGTCACCGACACCGCCGTGCACAAGGCCATTCGCAGTGGTCGCGTCACGCCAGAAGCTGACGGAACGATTGATGCCGACAAGGCCGATGCTCAGTGGGAACGCAATACCAGCGCACCCAAGACCGGCACCCAAAGGCCAGTTGTCAAAGTCCAGGTTCCGGAGCTCGATGGCGCCGGCGCTGAAAGACGCAGTTCTGGCACGACTGCCGGTATCGGCGCAACCGGCTCCGCCAATGTTGGCGGCGCTGGCGGCACGTCACTGCTTCAAGCGCGCACCGTCAACGAGGTCGTCAAGGCGCAGACCAACAAGGTGCGACTGGCCCGCCTCAAGGGTGAACTGGTTGACAGACCGCAGGCCATCGCCCATGTCTTCAAGCTGGCCAGATCCGAGCGCGATGCCTGGCTGAACTGCCCAGCACGGATTTCGGCGCAGATGGCGGCCAAGTTGGAAATTGATCCGCACACCATGCACGTGGCGCTGGAGAGCGCGGTACGCGAACACTTGCAGGAGCTCGGTGATCTGCGAGCCCGGATCGATTGACAAAGCAAAGACTATGGAAGATTACGAAGGTGCTGAAGAAATCGAGCGAGCCTGGCGCGAAGGTCTGACTCCGGATCCGCTGCTAAGTGTCTCCGAGTGGTCGGACCGTCATCGGATGCTATCGAGCAAAGCCTCGGCTGAACCGGGTCGCTGGCGCACCAGTCGCACGCCGTATTTGAAAGACATCATGGATTGCCTCTCACCCACCTCGCCCGTGGAGCGTGTGGTGTTCATGAAAGCAGCCCAAGTGGGTGCGACCGAATGTGGGAGCTGCTGGATAGGCTACGTGATCCATCACGCGCCCGGCCCCATGATGGCAGTCTGGCCCACCGTGGACATGGCCAAGCGCAATTCCAAGCAGCGGATCGATCCGCTGATCGAGGAGTCAGAAGCACTCTCGGCCCTGATCGCACCGGCACGCTCGCGCGACTCCGGCAACACCATCCTGGCCAAGGAGTTCAGGGGTGGCGTGCTGGTGATGACAGGTGCCAACAGCGCAGTGGGTTTGCGATCGATGCCGGTGCGCTACCTGTTCCTGGACGAAGTCGATGGTTATCCGCTGGATGTGGAAGGCGAAGGCGATGCGATTTCGCTGGCCGAAGCCCGCACACGAACCTTCTCGCGCAGGAAGATATTTATTGTCTCGACCCCGACCATCTCGGGTGTCAGCGCCATTGAGCGGGAGTACGAGGCATCGAACCAGTGCCGCTACTTTGTGCCATGCCCGCATTGCGCACACCGGCAGTGGCTGCGCTTTGAGCAGTTGCGCTGGGAGAAGGGGATGCCCGCGACGGCCGCCTATATCTGTGAGTCTTGCGATAAACCAATCGCCGAGCATCACAAGACCGGAATGCTGGAGCAGGGCGAGTGGCGACCGATGGCACCGGATGCCGGTGTCAAGACCACTGGCTTTCATCTCTCAAGCCTGTATAGCCCCGTGGGCTGGCGCAGCTGGCGTGACATTGCCGCGGCTTGGGAGAGTGCAGTGAGCAAGGAATCCGGATCGGCTGCCGCCATCAAGACCTTCAAGAACACCGAACTCGGTGAGACCTGGGTCGAAGAAGGTGAAGCACCGGACTGGCAACGCTTGCTGGAACGCCGGGAAGATTACAGAATCGGTACCGTCCCATCGTAAGCGAGCGGCAAACCCATCTTGCCCAGCGGCAGCCGGTCAGGTATTGGTAGGAGCGACCCAGCGGTAGGCCAGCAATTCCTGGATGCGTGAATTGGGCCAGGTCGGCAACTTCGTCAGCACGTCCTTGAGG
>CAITQH010000151.1 GCA_903894475.1 uncultured beta proteobacterium | reverse complement strand
GCTGCAGGCGGCATCGCGCTGGCCAAGGCCGATCTGGCAGCCACGCTCTTGACCCCCACAACGGCGCCGATCGATGTGACGGGCAAGACGCGGCAGTACGCGCTGCATCCGGCGATGAGCGGCTTGACCGGTCTGTTCAACACGGGACACGCCGCTGTGCAACTCAATGTCGGGCCCCTGGTCGTGCCATTGACACGCGCCCAATACAGCAGCACCAACCGCACCTTGTATCCGCTGCCGCCGCAGCTTTTTTCGCACAATGACCAGCAGTCGATCTGGCAGTCGTCCTCCCCCGAGGGCTCGACCGTGGGCTGGGGTGGCAACATCGGCGACCTGGCACTCGCTGGCAACAGCACTGCCACCTTCACCTGCATGTCCGTGACGGGCAACGCAGTTTTCCTGTCCGGCGACACGGCCCTGCAATACCAGGTCAGTACCGGCGGCGCTATCAAGATCACGCCTGCCACGGCAGCCACCGTGTATGGTTCCAGTGCCGTCAGCACGGCAATGAGCAGCCTGATTCAGCAAACACGCAGCCACAAACTGGAGAACGAATACAACCGCGTCACAAGGCGCGCCATCAGCGCCGAGACGGCAGTCACGGCGGCCCTGGCGCTGCCGCTACCGACAACGGCCTTTGCAACCGACGGCCTGGCGCAGCAACTCAAGATGGTGGCGAGGCTGATCAAGGGGCAGTCCGTGCTGGGCGCCAAACGCCAGGTCTTTCTGGTCTCGATGGGCGGCTTTGATCTGCACGACAACCTGATCGCACAGCAGCCCACGCTGATGGGGCAGGTCAGCGCCGCAATGACGGCTTTTTATGACGCAACGGTGGAGATGGGCGTTGCCGGCAAGGTGACGGCCTTTACCGCCTCTGACTTTGGCCGCACCCTGGCCTCCAACGGCGACGGCTCGGATCACGGCTGGGGCAGCCACCACCTGGTGGCCGGTGGCGCGGTCAAGGGCAGGGCGTTCTACGGCAGCGCACCGCCCGTCAGCGTGAGCAGCACGGCCGCGCCCGAAGACCAGTGGCATGTAGGGCAGGGCCGTCTGCTACCCAGTACCTCGGTTGATCAGTACGCCGCCACACTGGCCAAGTGGTTTGGCGTGGCCGACAGTGAGCTGTCCGGCATCCTGCCCAATATCGGGCATTTTGGCGGGACCGGCTATCCGGTGAATCTGGGGTTTATGCTTTGACGCCAGAGGGTTTGAGCAGTCCACCCAGCATCACACAAGCCAGCGCCGCTACAAGCAAGGCAATGCCGGCCCATTGCCAGGCAGTGATGACTTCGCCCAGCACCAGCATGCCGGCGGCCAGGCCAACGATGGGTACACCCAGGCTGAAGGGGGCCACGCGGTTTGCCGGGTGGCGCTTGAGCAAGCCAGTCCAAAGGCTGTAGCCAACGATGGTGGCAATCCATCCCAGATAGGCGGCGGCCAGCCAACTCGAAGTGCGCGCATGCGTCCACTGCCAGCGCGTCGCCTCTGGATCGAAAAGGTACGACATGGCAACAAAGGGCAGCACCGGCACCAGGCTGCTCCAGACAATAAAGGCGATGGTCGAGTAGCCCTTGCTGCCTTGCTGCACGCGCCGTGCCACGATGTTGGACATGGCCCACATGAAGGCGGCGCACAGCGTCAGCACAAAGCCCAGCAGGGTCGTGGCAGCGCCGACACCCACGGCGGGGTTGACGTAGTTCAGAGCAAAGCATGACAGCCCGCCCGCCGACAGCAGCAAACCCAGTTGCAAGGGACGGCTGACACGCTCATGCAGCAGGAAGAAACCGAACAGGGCGGTAAAGAATACCTGCGTCTGCACCAGCACCGAAGCCAGCGCGGCCGTCATGCCAAGCTGCAAGGCGGTGAACAGAATGCCAAATTGCCCGACACCCTGAAAAAGGCCGTAGAGCAGCACCCATTTCCAGCCGACCTTGGGTGGCCGGATGAAGAAGGCCAGCGGCAGCACGGCAAACAGGTAGCGCGCCGCGCCCAGCTGAAACGGCGTGAAGTCGCGTAGCGCAAATTTCATCGCCACAAAGTTGACGCCCCACACCAGAACCACCACCAGTGCGGCGATCAGGTCGCGGCCCGTGAGGCTATTCTTCGTCATTGCGGCGAGCACTTTGTCATTGCGGCGCAACCTCTGTCATTGCGGCGAAACCTTTGTCATTGCGGACTCGATCCGCAATCCAGGGTTCGCGTGGCACTGGATCCCGGATCAGGTCCGGGATGACCACCAACGGGTCCGGGATGACCACCAAGGGGTCCGGGATGACCACCAAGGGGTCCGGGATGACCACCAACGGGTCCGGGATGACCGCCAACAGGTCCGGGAATGCAGCCATGCGGTCCGGGATGACAATCCGGCGTGTGCAGCAGGCGCTTGAGGTAGCGCCCAGTGTGACTGTCGGGATTGGCGGCAATGTCTTCCGGCGTGCCGACGCCCACCACCTGACCACCACCGGCGCCGCCCTCGACACCCATGTCGATCAGCCAGTCGGCGGTCTTGATGACGTCCAGGTTGTGCTCGATCACGACAATGGTGTTGCCGGCGTCGCGCAACTGGTGCAGCACTTTAAGGAGCAGGGCTATGTCGGCAAAGTGCAGGCCGGTGGTCGGTTCGTCCAGAATGTAGAGCGTGCGCCCGGTGTCGCGTTTGGAGAGTTCGAGCGCCAGCTTGACGCGTTGCGCCTCGCCGCCCGACAGGGTGGTGGCGGCCTGACCGAGCCGGATGTAGGACAGGCCGACATCAAGCAGTGTGTGCAGCTTGCGCGCAATGGTCGGTTGTGCCTTGAAGAACTCATGAGCCGCTTCCACCGTCAGGTCCAGGATCTGTGCGATGTTCTTGCCCTTGTACAGCACCTCCAGCGTCTCGCGGTTGTAGCGTTTGCCGGCGCAGACGTCGCAGGGCACATAGACGTCGGGCAGAAAGTGCATCTCCACCTTGACCATGCCGTCGCCCTGACAGGCTTCACAGCGCCCGCCCGCTACGTTGAAGGAAAAGCGTCCGGCGCCGTAACCGCGTTCGCGCGCCACCGGCACTTCGGCCATCAGCTCGCGGATCGGCGTGAACAGTCCGGTGTAAGTGGCCGGATTGGATCGCGGTGTGCGCCCGATCGGCGACTGGTCCACATTGATGACCTTGTCGAAGTGCTCTATGCCCTCAATCGATTCATGTGCCGCGGCTTCATCGTGGGCGCGGTACAGCGAGCGTGCAACCGCCTTGTACAGCGTGTCGTTGACCAGCGTCGATTTACCGGAGCCCGAGACGCCGGTGACGCAGGTAAAGAGGCCCACCGGAAACTCCACGCTGACGCCGCGCAGGTTGTTGCCGCTCGCGTTGATCACGCGGATCGCCTGCAACTCGCCCTGTGTGGCCAGGTGTTCTGCCTGACGAGTGGCCCAGGCCAGTGCGGCTTTGCTCGGGGGTGTTTTGGAACTCTGCTTCTTCTCTGGCGCGGCATGGGTGGTGACCGCCAGCCAGGCCGTGCGGTGCTTTGGCACCTCGATTCTTAGCACCTGCGCCAGGTACTTGCCGGTCAGCGAATCGGGATTGGCTTTGACGTCGTCAAAGCTTCCCTGCGCAATGACACGGCCACCGTGAATGCCGGCGCCCAGCCCCATGTCGATCACATGGTCGGCGGCGCGCATCATGTCCTCGTCGTGTTCCACCACCAGCACCGAGTTACCGATGTCGCGCAGGTGTTTGAGCGTGTCGATCAGGCGCTCGTTGTCGCGCTGGTGCAGACCGATGCTGGGCTCATCCAAAACGTACATGACACCGGTCAGGCCGGAGCCGATCTGCGAGGCCAGCCGGATGCGTTGCGACTCGCCACCGCTCAGGCTCTCCGCACTGCGGTCCAGGCTCAGGTAGTTCAGGCCAACGTCGTTGAGAAATTTCAGGCGCAGGCCGATCTCGCGCACCACCTTGGCTGCGATCTCTCCCTTGGCACCGGCCATTTGCAGCGTGCTGAAGTAGGCCAGGCTTTCCCGCAGCGTCAAATGACTGACTTCGAAAATTGCGCGCGCCTGCTCGCCGTCGCCGATCTTCACGTGACGCGCCTCCTGGCGCAGCCGGCTGCCACTGCAATCCTTGCAGGGCTGGGTGCTGCGGTAGCGCGCCAGGTCTTCACGCACCAGCACGGAGTCGGTCTCGCGGTAGCGCCGCGCCATGTTCGGAATCACGCCCTCAAACGGATGCTTCTTGCTGATCTTCTTGCCGGCGAAGTTGCCTGAATCCATGACGTAGCTGAACTTGATTTCTTCTTCGCCCGAACCGTGTAGCACGGCCTGCTGGACTTGGCGGCTCAGCTTCTCGAAGGGCTGCTCGATGTCGAACCTGTAGTGCCTGGCCAGACTCTCCAGCAGCGCAAAGTAGTAGCCATTGCGCCGGTCCCAGGCCTTGATGGCGCCGCTGGCCAGACTGAGGGACGGGAAGGCCACGACCCGGCCCGGATCAAAAAAGTCCTGTGCTCCCAGGCCGTCGCAGCTTGGGCAAGCGCCCATCGGAGAGTTGAAAGAAAACAGGCGCGGCTCGAGTTCGGCAATGGAGTAGCTGCATACCGGGCAGGAGAACTTGGCGTTGAACAGGTGCTCCTGCTGCGTGTCTATCTCCAGCGCGATGGCGCGGCCGCCGGCCAGACGCAGCGCGGCTTCGAAACTCTCCGCCAGGCGCTGCTTCAGGTCGGAGCGCACCTTGACGCGATCAATCACCACGTCGATGTCGTGTTTCTCGGTCTTCTTGAGTTGCGGCAGCTCGTCAAATTCAAAGGCTTGTCCATTGATGCGAAAACGTACATAGCCCTGCGCCTGCATGTCGGCAAAGATCTCCAGGAACTCGCCTTTCTTCTCACGTGCCAGCGGCGCCAGAATCATCAGCCGGGTCTCGGCCGGCAGCGCCAGCACGGCGTCCACCATCTGGCTCACGGTCTGTGCCTGCAGCGGCAAATTGTGCTCCGGGCAAAAAGGTGTACCGGCACGCGCAAACAGCAGCCGCAAATAGTCATGGATCTCGGTCACGGTGCCGACGGTGGAGCGTGGGTTGTGCGAGGTGGCTTTCTGCTCTATCGAGATGGCCGGCGAGAGGCCCTCGATGACATCGACATCGGGCTTGTCCATCAGTTGCAGGAACTGGCGCGCGTAGGTCGAGAGGCTCTCCACATAGCGGCGTTGACCTTCGGCGTACAGGGTATCGAAGGCCAGACTGGACTTGCCCGAGCCACTCAAACCGGTGATGACGACCAACTGGTTGCGCGGGATGTCGAGGTCGATGTTCTTCAGGTTGTGCGTGCGCGCACCCCGAATGCTGATGGTCTGCTGGCGCAGGCTGCTGGCCAGGTAGCTGCCGTCGGAAGGGGAATTCAAGGTGGTATCTGCTCGGGAAAACCTGACATGATAGTTAAAGATCGGCGCAATCGGGGACAATCGGACCCTTTGTTGCCTTAGCGGCTTCCTGAATTGCGTGTTGGAGACCCCTGTTTTGTCTATAGCTGAAGCCTCCGCCGGGGAGAAGAAGACCGTTGCAACCAGCAAGATGACGCCGCTGGAGCTGCGTGCCAGCTTTTCACTGGCGTCGATTTTTGCGATGCGTATGCTCGGGCTTTTCCTGATCTTGCCGGTCTTTGCGATGGAAGCCAGCAAGCTGCCCGGCGGTGATGATCCGGCCCTGATCGGGCTGACCATGGGCATTTATGGCCTGACACAGGCCATGCTGCAATTTTTGTACGGTCTGGCCTCCGATCGGGTCGGGCGCAAGCGCGTCATCGTGTTTGGCCTGTTCCTGTTTGCTGCGGGCAGCTTTTTGGCGGCCATGGCGCCCACGCTGGGCTGGTTGGCGGTGGGTCGCGCCTTGCAGGGCGCGGGCGCGGTGTCGGCGGCGGTGACGGCCTTGCTGGCAGACCAGACGCGCGATGAGGTCCGCACCAAGTCGATGGCGCTGGTGGGTGCCAGCATCGGGCTGATGTTTGCGCTCTCACTGGTGGCCGCACCCCTGTTGGTGTCCTACACCGGTCTCTCGGGCTTGTTTGTCCTGACCGGTGGCCTGGCCTTGCTGGGCATTGCGGTGGTGATCTGGTGGGTGCCGCCCGAACCACGGCAGCACAAGAACCGGCCGCGCGGAGGCTTGCTGGAGGTGCTGACACTGCCGGCTCTGTTGCGATTGAATTTCGGCGTTTTCATCCTGCATGCGGTGCAGCTTGCCATGTGGATGGCCGTGCCGGCCATGCTGGTGCAGGTCGGGCTGTCGCGCGAGCATCACTGGTGGGTCTATCTGCCGGCCGTGCTGGGCTCGTTTGTGGTCATGGGCGGCACCCTGTTTCAACTGGAAAAGCGCGGTTATCTGCGCGCTGTCTTCCTGCTCTCCATCGGTCTGACGGCGGCGGTGCAGGTGGGATTGCTGCTGAGTCTGGGCGGCGCCGGCATTGCCAGCATGGTGGGCCTGCTGTTTGTCTTCTTTTACGGTTTCAATGTGCTTGAAGCCAGCCAGCCCAGCATGGTCTCGCGCATGGCGCCGGCGCATTTGCGCGGTGCCGCCATGGGGGTTTACAACACCCTGCAGTCGCTGGGTTTTTTTGCCGGTGGCGTGATGGGTGGCTGGCTGATGAAACACGGCGGCGCGCAACTGCTGTTTGCCGTCTGCGCCGCGCTGATGTTTTTGTGGTTGTTGGTAGCATGGCCGATGCGTCAACCAAAGACGTCATAATCAAGTTAATACCTTGCGGGACAGCCCGCAGCTAACCAAAGGGGACAACATGGCATCCGTCAATAAAGTCATACTCGTCGGCAATCTCGGGCGCGACCCCGAAGTGCGTTACCTGCCCAGTGGCGATCCGGTCGCCAACGTCACCATTGCCACCAGCAGCAAGTACAAGAGCAAGACCGGCGAGATGGTCGAGGAGACCGAATGGCATCGCGTTACCTTCTTTGGCAAGCTGGCCGAGATCGTCGGCCAGTATCTGAAGAAGGGTCGCTCGGTCTACGTTGAAGGCCGCATCAAGACGCGCAAGTACACCGACAAGGACGGCGTCGAGAAATACGCCACCGACATTATCGCCAACGAAATGCAGATGCTGGGCAGCCGTGAAGGCATGGGTGAACCGTCAGGCGACGATGAAGGCGCGGGGTATTCACGTCCGGCGCCGGCATCCCGGCCGGCTGCAGCGCAACGTCCGGCTGCGCCGGCTGCGTCCAAGCCGTCGAGTGGCTTCGACGATATGGATGACGATATACCGTTTTAAGCTGGCGCGCTTGCTGCCGTCAGCCACAGGGTAACCGAGGTGCCAGCGCCGATTTGGCTCTGGACCTCGACCTGACCGCCATGCAGTTCCATGATTTCTTTCACGATGCTCATACCCAGGCCCGTGCCCGGGATGTTGCCTGACGTGTCGGCGCGGTAAAAGCGCTCGCAGACACGAGCCGTCTGCTCGCTCGTCATGCCCAGACCTTGGTCCGTGACGCGAATGCCGACGGGCATCTGAGGGTCAGGGCCGGTGCTGATGACGCTGATCGCGACCTCGCCGCCACCTGGGGAGTACTTGTAGGCATTCGAGAGAATGTTGCGTACCGCCTGCATCAGTTTGCTGGCGTCGGCGCGTACCCAGCAAGGTTGCCCGGGGGTAACGAGCGCAACTGCCTGCTGATCCGTTGGAACGCCGAAATCAGTGATCACCTCGCGCACCAGTTGGCTGGCATCGATGCTGGCAAATTTGAAATCCTTGCCGCGCCTGTCATCAATGCGGGCCAGGTCGAGCAATTCGTTGATGATGGCGATCATCAATCCGCACTGCCGATGAATGATGCCCAGAAACTCGCTCTGTTCTTCCTCGCTGAAGCGCTGTGCCATCAGTATTTCGGCATAGCCGTAGATGCTGGCCATGGGCGTGCGAAGTTCGTGCGCTGCGTGCGACAGGAACTCGCTTTTCATGCGGTCGACTTCGGTTTCGTGGGTCACTTCACGGAAATAAAGAATTTGTGAGACCGTCTCGGCCTGCGACATGCGCAGACTGACCTCCAGCACGTGGTTGCCGGGCCCGGACAGTTCAATCAGTTGGCGCCGCTGTGCGCGTGCCGGTTGTTCAGCTTCGCCATTGCCAGACGGACCGCTTGCCGCAAGGTCGATCTTGAGTGCAGCAAGACCCGGAAAACCCGCCGGATCAAGGCACACCTTGGCCAAGCGCGCGGAAAAGACAGCTTCGTCGAGCCCGACGATGTCGCCGGACTTGAGGCCGGTCATGCGGAAAAATGCGGGGCTGGCGTACTTGACGTGGTGCTGTGCATCAAAAGAGACGAAGCCGTCCGGGCTCAGATCAAAGATGGCGTTGAGTTGCTCGGTGCGGTCCTGCAAGGATGCGGCAATGCGGGCCGTCTCTTCGTTGGCGCGGGTCAATTGTTCAACGCGCTCGGCAATGGCGCGCGACATCACGTTGAAAGCCGCGCCCAGGCGACCAACGTCGTCGAGCCCCTCGGGCACTGTAGCGGGTGTCAACTGCCCCTGCGCCACCGTCAGGCTGGCTGCGGTCAGCAGTGAGAGCTGGCGCGTGATCAGCAGGCCCAGCAGGGTCAGCAGGCCAGCCGACAAGAGCAATTCGCTGATTGCAATCAGAACACCCTGGGTCAGCAGATTTCTCCGTGCGACCAGGATGCGCTTCAAATCCAGGCCAAATTGCAGCGTACCCAGCGATTGGCCAGCCAGTTTGATGGGCAGCGCCAGGTCATAGCGTGGTGGGTCGTCATCCAGTGAAAAGTGTGCATCAACGGGCGGCAGCGGCTTGCCGCTGGGCCAGCCGCTGGTGGCGACGATGGCGCCGACGGCATCCGTGACGGCCAGGTAGTCGATGCCGCGAATCGCATGGCTTTCGTTCAGAATCGCTTGCACCGTGGCGTAGTCATACTGCGCCAGCGGCGCCACCAGCGCGGCCGAGAGCACCGGTGCGATCTGTTCGGCCTGCTCGCGTGCCTGCTCCCCCATGGCCTCGTGCAGCAGGCGCAAACTGTTACCGACCAGAATGGCCAGCATGACCAGTTCTACCAGCAGCGCTGCCAGCACCAACCGGCCGCGTACCGTGCGCCAGGGAGTGAAATGCATCACTTGGCCTGTTTCAAGACCAGGCGAACTTCATTGGCATAGGGGTCCAACTCGATCAACTCGCGTGCTTCCAGGGCGCGATAGCCACCAAGCTGGTGCTTGGCAAAATATTGTTTGGCTTGCGGTGTTTCGGCAAACGTCCACAGGGCCGCCAGGATGCTCGCGTGTTGCCTGGCATGGCGCGCATTGAGAACATAGACGCGACCCGCCATCGGCAGACTCTCGGCCATCACCCGCAACTGTTCGCGCACAGCAGGGGGCAGGTTCTGGAAGTTGGCCAGCGACATGAAGCCGGCGCTGCCCTCGCCCTTGAGCAGCAACTGGCCGACACTGTCGGAGGCGCTGACATACTGCAGCGTGGCGTTGGCCACAGCGTTGCGAAGCAGCCAGTGCTGTCCCCACAGCGTGACCAGCGAAGACGGCGACAGCCCGATCACGGTGCTGCCCGCCAGGTCCTTGGGTTCACGGTAGCGGCTCTTGGCAGCCACCAGCGCCACCGCCTTGAAATCGGCCTGGTAGGTCAGCAGGGTCAGGTAACGGGCGTCGGTCTGCAGTAGTCGCGCCTGGTGGCCGGTGGTGATGGCGATGTCGTAGTCCTGCGCCATGGCTCGCCGGGCGAACTCGGTGAAATCCGGTGCGGTGACGATTTCCACGGGTCGCTGCAAGACCTGCTCCAGGTGCAGGCGCAAGGGTTGGTACATCTCGATGATGACGCGCGCGCTCGAGTGCGGCGCAACACCGATGCGAAAGGGGGTGGCTGCCGCCGTTGCCGCCAGAGCAAGCGCTGGCAGCAGCAACAGCATGGCAAGAATCCAGCGCAAGCAACGCATTGTCATCACCTCATAAATGGGAGAGAAGTCGATGATCGTCGACTCGGCGGTTCATTTTACTTGAGCGGACTTGGTGCCGGCCCGGCTTGTGCGCAAGCGATCACGCCGCCACCCAGACAAACATCTCCGTCGTACAGCACCGCCGATTGGCCCGGCGTGACCGCCCATTGCGGCTGCGCAAATCGCAGATTGAAAGCGCCGCTGGCATCGAAACCCAGCGTGCAGGCGGCGTCGGCCTGACGGTAACGCGTCTTGGCGCACAGGGGTCCTGCAACTGGCGCCGACCTCGCCACCCAGCTGGCGTCATCCGCCTGCAGCGTGGTGGACTGCAGCCAGGCATGCTCGTGACCCTGCACCACCCACAAGGTGTTGCTCGCCAAGTCTTTGCGTGCCACAAACCAGGGTGCGTGCTCGCCACCACCTCGTTGAGCTCCCTTGGCCTTGATACCGCCAATACCCAGTCCCTGACGCTGGCCCAGTGTGTAAAAGCTCAGGCCCACGTGCTCGCCGATGGTGTGTCCCTTGTCGTCCCTGATCGGGCCCGGCTGGCGGGCAATATAGCGGTTCAGGAATTCACGAAAGGGACGCTCGCCAATGAAGCAGATGCCGGTCGAGTCCTTCTTGCGGGCGTTCGGCAGGCCGATCTCGGCGGCGATTCGCCGGACCTCGGTCTTGTACAAGTCGCCCAGGGGAAACAGTGTTTTCGACAACTGATCCTGATGGAGTCGGTGCAGGAAGTAGCTCTGGTCCTTGGCCGGATCCAGACCCGTGAGCAATTCGTACTGTTGCGTCAACGCGTTCTGGCGCACCCGGGCGTAGTGTCCGGTGGCGATGCGGTGTGCACCCAGGCGCAGCGCGTGGTCCAGAAAGGCCTTGAACTTGATCTCGGCGTTACACAGAATGTCCGGATTGGGAGTGCGCCCGGCCTGGTACTCGCGCAGGAACTCGGCAAAGACCCGGTCCCGGTATTCAGCGGCAAAGTTGACGTGCTCGATCTCGATGCCAAGTACGTCGGCCACAGCTGCAGCATCGACAAAATCGATGTTGGACGAGCAGTATTCTGAATCGTCGTCACCTTCCCAGTTTTTCATGAAGATACCGACAACCTCATAGCCCTGCTCTTTGAGCAGCCAAGCTGTCACCGCGGAGTCGACGCCACCGCTTAAACCGACCACGACTTTGAGCCCATCGCACTGCTTTTTCATAGAACCGGGATTATCCTTGGCTGGCTTGGTCGTCGGTAGTCTACAGTTCGGTATGACGATATAAGCGACAAGGTTGATGTGAATCCCGATGTTTTGGTGATAGGTGGCGGCAATGCAGCGCTGTGTGCGGCGCTGATGGCGCGCGAGACGGGTGCCAGTGTGCTCCTGCTCGAAGCGGCGCCGCGTGAATGGCGCGGTGGCAATTCAGGGCACACACGCAATTTGCGTTGCATGCACGAGGCACCCCAGGACGTGCTGACCGACGCCTACCTCGAGGAAGAATATTGGCAGGATCTGCTCAAGGTCACCGGTGGCCAGACCAACGAGGCGCTGGCGCGCCTGACCATTCGAGCATCTGGTAGCTGTCGTGACTGGATGCGTCGCCACGGTGTGCGTTTTCAGCCATCGCTGTCGGGCACGCTGCACCTTTCGCGCACCAACGCCTTCTTCATGGGCGGTGGCAAGGCGCTGGTGAACGCCTATTACCGCAGCGCCGAAAAGCTTGGAGTTGCAATCCGTTATGACGCTGCGGTGGACCGGATCGAGATCGATCAGGGCCAATTTATTGCGGCTTGGGTTGGCGATGAGCGCATCACTGCCAGCACCTGCGTGCTGGCGGCCGGGGGCTTCGAGTCGAACCGGCAATGGCTGCGCGAGGCCTGGGGTCAGAACGAGCGAGGTGAGTGGCCGGCCGATAACTTCTTGATCCGTGGGACGCGCTACAACCGGGGCGTGCTGCTCAAGCAATTGTTGCAAGCCGGAGCGGATGCGATAGGCGATGCAACCCAGGCTCACATGGTGGCGATTGACGCTCGCGCTCCCTTGTACGACGGCGGCATCTGCACCCGCATTGACTGTGTATCGCTGGGCGTCGTGCTGAATCGCGATGGTCAGCGCTTTTACGACGAGGGTGAAGACTTCTGGCCCAAGCGCTATGCGATCTGGGGTCGCCTGGTGGCACAGCAAGCCGGGCAGTTGGGCTATTCCATCATCGATGCCAAGGCGGCAGGGCGCTTCATGCCACCGGTTTTCCCCGGTGTGCGCGCCGACACCCTGCCAGAGCTTGCGCAGAAGCTCGGGCTCGATGGTGAGCGCTTCATGCAGACACTGAACGACTACAACGCAGCCTGTCAGAGCGGCAATTTTGACCACACCGTGCTCGACGACTGCTGCACCGTCGGCTTGACACCGGCCAAGACGCATTGGGCCCGCACCATCGACACGGCCCCCTTCTTCGCCTACGCACTCAAACCCGGTGTTACTTTCACATATCTGGGTCTGAAGACTGACGCAAGCAGTGCGGTGCACTTTGACGGCAAGCCCAGCGCAAACCTGTTTGTGGCCGGCGAAATGATGGCTGGCAATGTGCTCGGCAAGGGCTACACGGCCGGCGTCGGCATGTCGATAGGAACCGCTTTTGGCCGCATTGCCGGCACTCAGGCGGCACGCTCGGCGCTGCGAGAAGAGGGCCATCATGCAAACGCTTGAGATTCTGACCAGCGAAGCGCGCGCTCTGGCCGATGGCACAAGCCTCGGCGTGAGCGAGGCCGAAGTGTCGCGGCAAATGCAGATCTGCAACGCCTGCCGCTACTGCGAGGGTTTCTGTGCCGTCTTTCCGGCGATGACGCGGCGGCTTGAATTTGGCAAGGCCGATATTCATTACCTCGCCAACCTGTGTCACAACTGCGGCGCCTGCCTGCACGCCTGTCAGTACGCGCCACCGCACGAGTTTGCCGTCAATGTGCCCCAAGCGATGGCCAAGGTCCGACTCCAGACTTACTCGGACTATGCCTGGCCGGCGGCGCTGGGCTCGCTTTACAGGCGCAGCGGCCTGACGCTCGCCCTGGCGTTGGCGGCTGCGCTGGCGCTATTCATGGTGCTGGTGCTGCGTGGCAGCGGCCCTGTGTGGCATCCCGCTCCGGCGCAAGGTTTTTACGCCATCCTTCCGCACCGCCAGTTGGTGTTGCTGTTCGCGCCCGTGTTTCTTTTTGCTGCATTGGCGCTGGCACTGGGTTTGCGTCGTTTCTGGCGCGAAATCGCAGCGCCGATGCCACCGGACACCGGTGTGGTGGGTATATCAGGTGTTGCCGCGCGGGAAGCTGGTTTCAACGCCCTGAGCCTGAAATACCTCGATGGCGGCCATGGCGAGGGTTGCAACAACGAAGACGACGGCTGGACTCTATGGCGACGGCGTTTTCATCACCTGACGGCTTATGGATTTATGCTGTGCTTTGCCGCCACCGCTGTGGCCACGCTCTACCACTACCTGCTGGGCTGGGACGCGCCCTACGAACTGCCCAGCATGCCCAAGTTGCTGGGTGTGATTGGCGGTATCGCCCTGCTGATCGGAAGCACCGGGCTGTTTGCTCTGAATCTGCGCCGGCACCCGCTGCACGGCGATGCGGCGCAAAAGCCCATGGACCGTGGCTTCATCGCGCTGCTGTTTTTCTGCAGCGCCAGCGGCCTGGCCCTGTGGCTGGCGCGCAGCACGGGTGCCATGCCACTGCTGCTGGCCTTGCATCTGGGCGGGGTGATGGCGCTGTTCCTGACGCTGCCCTACGGTAAGTTTGCGCACGGCATTTTTCGTGGTGCTGCTCTGCTCAAGTGGTCGATAGAACGGCGCCAACCTGACCGGCTGAAACTTGGATCGGATTGACTCATGAGGTTTCCATCAGTCATGGCAGCACCAAGGTACACGCCGTCATCGTGGACTCCCAGTTTGTCATCCCGGACTCGATCCGGGATCCAGTGCAACTTAATCCATGGATGCCGGATCAAGTCCGGCATGACAGCAAACCACATATGCAAAAAACTCGGTGTGGCGAATTTCGGAACTCAAAATAGTCGCAAAGGAAACAATATGGATTTACAGCTTAAAGACAAGACCGCACTGGTCACCGGCGCCAGCACCGGCATCGGGCGCAGTATTGCGCTTGCGCTGGCGGCCGAGGGCGTGCACGTGGCCATTTCGGCACGGCGCGTAAATCTGCTGGCGGAGGTGGCGGAGCAGATCGTGGCGGCGGGTGGACAGCGACCCGTGATCATTGAGTCCGACCTGTACGCCGAGGATGCGGCGCAGCGCCTCACGGCAGCCGCGATAGCCGGTCTGGGGCACGTTGACATTCTGGTGAACAACGCCGGCGGCTCGCGCAGCTTTGCCGATCTTCACGTGAGCGAGGAGCGCTGGCAGGAAGCGATCACGCTGAATTTTCACCGGCCACGCCAGGTAGCCGATGCCCTGTTGGACCAGATGATCGCGCGCAAGTGGGGCCGCATCATCAACATCACGGGCAAGAGCGAGCCCGAGCATGTGAACGGCGCCTTTTGTGCGAAAGCCGGCATCCATAGCTGGGCCAAGGGCTTGAGTCGGATGGTCGGCAAGCACGGCATCACGGTCAACTGCGTGCCACCCGGGCGCATACTGTCGGAACAGATTCTGCGCAACTACACGCCGGAGTACCGGCAATGGCAGTCGGATAATGAGATCCCGGTAGGTCGCTACGGCGAGCCCGAAGAACTCGCCCATCTGGTGTGCTTCCTGGCCTCGCCCCTGGCCAGCTACATTACCGGAACCGTGATTGCCGTCGACGGCGGACTTCGCAGATATCAGTTTTGAATCGCCCGTTAGCTGGAGGCAAAGTTGTCAACGCACCTTATCTCGTCATCGCGAGGCCTTTCATCTCGTCGTCGCGAGCCCTTTCATCTGGTCATCGCGAGGCCGTAGGCCGTGGCGATCCATGTCTCCAGACTGCATGGACTGCCACGCTGCGCTCGCAGTGACAATACTTCTGCCCAAGCACGCATCGAATACCACTTGTTAACCAAGATAGCCGAAAGAATCCAATGAATCTTCTAACACCACTCCAGCGTCGCCAATTGCTGCTGAGCGCCAGCGCAGCCGGCCTGAGCTCGGTTTTTTCACCACTGTACGCGCAGACCGCCTGGCCTTCCAAACCGATCCGCTTCGTCGTGCCCTTTGCACCCGGCGGCACTTCCGAGATCGTGGCGCGCTCGGTTGCGGCCGAGTTGACCAGGCAACTTGGGCACAACGTCTTTGTTGAAAACAAGCCCGGTGGCGCGGGTGTCGTCGCCATGATAGATGTGGCCAAGGCCGCACCGGACGGACACACGCTGATTCTGGGTCATGTCGGGACGCTGGCCGTCAACCCCTATATGCTTGCCAACCAGCCTTACGACGTCAACAAGGACTTCATCCCGGTGACGCTGCTGGCCAAGGTGCCCAATGTCTTTGTCGTGCACACCGACGTGCCGGCGAAAAATTTCAGGGAATTCGTTGCCTACGTGAAGAAGAACCCGGGCCAGCTCAATTACGGCTCTGCCGGCAACGCCAGCGCCGGCCATCTGGCCATGGAATACCTGAAACTGGTCACCGGCATGTATATCACCCACATCCCCTACCGTGGCACCGGCCCACAGCTGACCGACTTGCTGGCCGGTCGCACACAGGCGTCTTCTGCCGGTTTGCCGGCGCTCGCCGCCCACATCAAGAGCGGTAAGCTGCGCGCCATCGCAGTCGGCACACAGCAGCGCATCTCGCACCTGCCCGATGTTCCGACGGTGGCTGAAATGGGATTCAAGGATTTTGAGACCTCGCAGTGGTATGGCATCCTGGCGCCGGCCGGAACACCGCCGGACGTCGTCAAGCGGATTCAGGAAGAATCGCTGAAGGCCCTCAAGTCAAGCGCCATCACAGAACGCTTTGCCAGTGACAACGCGATCGGCGGCGGTGGCCCCTCTTCGGAGTTTGCTGCCTTCATTGGTCGCGAGCAGAAGATCTGGAAAGACATCGTGCAGCGCGCCCAGATCAAGGCGGACTAGAGATTGCCATTTCATTGATCCACGTCATGCATCACCCTGGTCGCAAGGGTGACAAATTCAGTTAAGCTTCGCGTCGCAGTGTTTCCCCAGGCCAAGCCCCGGGGAGGTGCAGCACTACTGTGCAAAATTCAAGTTGAGGAGTTGCTTCATGCAAACTGGCGTACCTAATGGGACGACGTCGGGAACCACCCCGGCCGCCGTTGCCCCCGAGACAAGCAAGGCAGGACAACGCATCGGCGTACCGCGCGAAATATTCCCAGGTGAGAAACGTGTGGCCACAGTGCCAGAGGTGGTCGAAAAGCTGATCAAACTTGGCTTCGCCGTCTCGGTCGAGTCCGGTGCGGGTGATGCTGCGAACTGTTCCGATGACTCCTATCGGGCAGCCGGCGCACAGATCGCCGATAGCGCTGCTTCGCTCTGGGCCAGTTCAGACATCGTGTTCAAGGTCTGCGTTCCGACGCCGGCCGAAGTTGACATGATGCGCGAAGGCGGCATCCTGATCGGCTTCATCTGGCCGGCGCAAAACCCAGAATTGATGCAGCAGCTCACCGCCAAGAAGGCGACCGTGCTGGCCATTGATGCTCTGCCGCGTATGCTGAGCCGTGCCCAGAAGATGGATGCACTGACTTCGCAAGCCGGTGTCGCCGGCTACCGTGCTGTGATTGAGGCTGCCAACGCTTTTGGCCGCTTCTTCAACGGCCAGATTACGGCTGCGGGCAAGGTTCAGCCTGCCAAGGTCTTTATCGCCGGTGCTGGTGTGGCTGGCCTGGCGGCCATCGGCACTGCGGCCGGTCTGGGCGCCATCGTGCGTGCCAACGACACCCGTGCCGAAGTGGCCGATCAGGTGGTCTCGCTGGGTGGCGAATTCGTCAAGGTCGATTACGAGGAAGAAGGCTCCGGCGGCGGCGGTTACGCCAAGGTCATGAGTGAGGGCTTCCAGCAGGCCCAGCGCGACATGTACGCCAAGCAGGCGCGCGAGGTGGACATCATCATCACGACCGCGCTGATCCCTGGCAAGCCCGCACCGAAGCTGATCACCGCCGAGATGGTCAAGAGCATGAAGCCCGGCAGTGTCATTGTTGACATGGCGGCTGAGCGCGGCGGCAACTGCGAACTGACCGTTCCGGGTGAGGCCGTGGTCAGACACGGCGTGACCATCGTCGGCTACACCGACCTGGCCTCGCGCCTGGCCAAGCAGTCCTCCACGCTGTACGGCAGCAACCTGTGGCGCCTGGCTGAAGAACTGTGCAAAGCCAAGGACGGCGTTGCCAACGTCAACATGGAAGACGACGCCATCCGCGGCCTGACCGTGACCAAGGACGGCACCATCACCTGGCCGGCGCCAGCACCCAAACTACCGGCTGCCGCTACAGCGCCAGCCAAGCCCGCTGCGGCGCCTGCGGCCAAGAAGGGCGGCCATGGTCACGGCGGTGGTGGCGGCGAACCCATGGCTGGCAGCAAGCTGGCCATCGTGTTCGGCGTTGCAGCAGCGCTGTTCTGGCTCGTCGGCAACAGCGCGCCACCGGCATTTTTGTCGCACTTCACGGTCTTTGTGCTGGCTTGCTTCGTTGGCTACATGGTGGTGTGGAACGTCAAGCCGGCCCTGCACACGCCGCTGATGAGCGTGACCAACGCCATTTCCAGCATCATCGCCATCGGTGCCCTGGTGCAGATTTCACCACTGGCTGGAGCCGTTGGGCGACCCAACGACTGGATAAGTTGGGTAGCGGCAGCGGGCATTGTGCTCACCGCCATCAATATGTTCGGCGGCTTCGCCGTCACCCAGCGCATGCTGGCCATGTTCCGCAAATAAGGGAGGCAATTCATGTTTACTACAGAACTGGCAACCGTCTCCTACATTGGGGCTACGATTCTTTTCATCCTGAGCCTGGGTGGTTTGTCAAACCAGGAAACCGCTCTGCGCGGCAACCTCTACGGCATGATCGGCATGGCGCTGGCCGTGCTGGCAACCATATTTGGTCCCCAAGTCACTTGGGCCGGTATTCCCTGGATCATCGCTGCCATGCTGATCGGTGGCTCCATCGGTTTGTATGCAGCACGCACTGTGCAAATGACGCAGATGCCCGAACTGGTGGCCTTGATGCACAGCATGGTCGGTCTGGCCGCCATGCTGGTGGGCATCTCCACCTTCATCGACCCCGAGGCCTCCAAGGGTTTCGTCGGTGCCGCCAAATCCATTCATGAGATGGAGATTTACATCGGCATTCTGATTGGTGC
>CAITQH010000150.1 GCA_903894475.1 uncultured beta proteobacterium | reverse complement strand
CCTGCGCTGAAAAAGCCGACCGCAACAAACCCATGAACGTCGAGGCGGACGCCCTGCGCTACGACGATCAGAAGCAGACCAGCGTTTTCAGCGGCCGGGTGGTATTGACCAAGGGAACGATTCTGATCCGGGCGGCCAAGATCGACGTGCGTCAGGACGCGCAGGGCTATCAGTTTGGTCTGATCAGCGCTGAGCCGGGCAAACTGGCCTTCTTTCGACAAAAGCGCGAAGGCCTGGACGAGTATTTTGAAGGCGAAGGTGAGTTGATCGAGTACGACGGCCGGGCCGATACCGCCAGGATCAGCAGCAAGGCACAGTTGCGGCGCTACCGTGGCGCGACGCTGGCCGATGAATTCACCGGCGAGGTCATCGTCTACAACAACACAAGCGACATGTTCAGCATCGACGGTGCCCAGCCCAAGGCCGGCTCCGGTCCAGCGCCGGGCGGGCGTATCCGGGCCATGCTGATACCCAAGCCGCAGGTGCCGGCCGCCAGCGCGCCAACGGCCGGTTTGCCGGTCGCGCCGACACTTCGCCAAAGCATCACGCTGGGCGGGGATAAGAAGTGACGTCCGGCAATCCGCCCGATGAGGCGCCGCTACGCGCCGATGGCAGTCTTTGCGAAAGTCGCCTGGAAGTGAGCCACCTGCAGAAGTACTATGGCAGCCGCAAGGCCGTCAAAGACGTTTCGCTGACGGTGTGCAAGGGCGAAGTGGTTGGCTTGCTGGGTCCGAACGGGGCCGGCAAGACCACATCTTTTTACATGATTGTCGGTCTGGTGCAAGCCAGCGCCGGCGACATCACGATTGATGAGCAGTCGATTGCTCACATGCCAATCCACCGCCGTGCGCGCCTGGGCTTGAGTTACCTGCCGCAGGAAGCATCGATCTTTCGCAAACTCAATGTGGAAGAGAATGTGCGCGCCGTGCTGGAGTTGCAGCGGGACGAGACCGGACAGCCGCTGGGCAAGGTAGAGATCGAAAAGCGCTTGACGGGTTTGTTGCAGGACCTGCGCGTCGAGCACCTGCGCCAGACGCCTGCACTGGCCTTGTCGGGTGGCGAGCGCCGGCGCGTTGAGATTGCACGGGCGCTGGCGACACAACCCCGTTTCATCCTGCTTGATGAACCCTTTGCCGGGATTGATCCGATCGCGGTGATCGAGATTCAGCGCATCATCGGTTTCCTCAAGCAGCGTGGCATCGGTGTTCTGATCACCGATCACAATGTGCGCGAGACACTGGGTATTTGTGACCACGCCTACATCATCAGTGATGGCAGCGTGTTGGCACAAGGCACCCCCTCCGAGATTGTGAACGACGCCGAAGTGCGGCGCGTCTATCTCGGTGAACACTTCAAGATGTGATCATGTTGACCCCACCGGTCGTCCTTGCAAGTCCGTCGGTTGTCATCGCGAACCCCTCGACTGTCATTGCGGGCCCCTCGATTGTCATTGCGAGCCCCTCGATTGTCATTGCGAGCGAAGCGCGGCAATCGATCGAATCTGGATTGCCGCGCCTCGCTCGCAATGACGGGTCAGATGCTCGCAATGACGGGTCAGATGTACGCAATGACCGGTTGACGGAAGAAGCCCGATGAAGCAGGGCTTGTCGCTAAGAGTCTCGCAGCATCTGGCCTTGACGCCCCAGTTGCAGCAGTCGATCCGCTTGTTGCAACTCTCGACGCTGGAACTGAGCCAGGAAGTTGGCCAGATGCTCGATGAGAATCCGTTTCTGGAATTGGGCGCGGACGAGGCGCCGCGCGAGGACTTTGGTCTGGCGCAGGCCGACACACCGGTTCGCAAGGATGATATCGAGGCCGAGTATGTGAGCAGCGCCGGCGCTGATTACGCCACAGTTACCGTTGCTGCAGCCGACAATGACGCCGAAGCCGGCCCGCTTTCGGCTGACGATGGCCAGAACTGGGAGGGCGATGGTTGCGTGCAAATCTCGCCTGACGACAGCGAGTGGGGTGGTGACGCGCGCGCGCATGGCAACAACCTGAGCGATAACGAAGACGCCGAAATCACCGAACTCGCGCGCGCTCAGGAATCGCTGCAAAGTTATCTGCACGCCCAGGCGCTGGCTTTGCGGCTGAGCGAGGAAGACCGCGCCGCGCTGAGTTTCCTGATTGAATCACTGAACGACGATGGCTATCTGGAAGACTCGCTGGAAGCACTGGCAGGCGGTCTGGGTCCCGGTGACGAGGCACAACTGGAACAACTGCTACACCACTTCACGGTTGCCCTGGGACTGTTGCAAAGCCTGGAGCCGATCGGTGTGGGTGCCCGGGACCTGGCCGAGTGCCTGACGCTGCAGCTTAAAGCCTTGCTGGCGCAGGCGCTGCGCGAGCCCGGCAAGACCGGCGCTACGCTGAACGTGGCACTGCGCATCTGCAAGCAGCCGATGGACCTGCTGGCGCGGCGCGACATCAAGCGCCTGGTGCAGTTGTGCCATGCGACCGACGCTGCGATACGTGAGGCGATCACCCTGATCGGCCATCTGGAGCCCAAGCCGGGTCGGCGTTTTGTCAACGTGGAACGCAATATTGTGGTGCCCGATGTGCTGGTGGTTCGGGTTGGCAAGGGGGCACAGGCTCGATTTCAAGCCCGGCTCAACCCCGATGTCATGCCGCGCCTTCGTGTGCACGACATCTATGCCAATGCCCTCAAGCAGCACAGGGGCGGCGGCAGCGATGCCTCCAGCTACGCGGCCTTGCAGCAGCGGCTGCAGGAGGCACGCTGGTTCATCAAGAACATCCAGCAGCGTTTTG
>CAITQH010000149.1 GCA_903894475.1 uncultured beta proteobacterium | reverse complement strand
TGACCTGATCGGCTTCGGCCGGTCCGACAAGCCAGCGGACCGCAAGGAATACACGTATGAGCGCCACGTCGCCTGGCTCAGCAACTGGCTCACGGCGATGAACCTGCAGGACGTGACGCTGTTCTGCCAGGACTGGGGTGGTCTGCTTGGGCTGCGGCTTGTGGCTGCGTTCCCAGAGCGCTTTGCGGGCGTGGTAGTGGCCAACACCGCGTTGCCGGTGGGCACGCCGGTATCCGATGCCTTCCTGCAATGGCTGGCCTTCAGCCAGAGTACGCCTGACCTGCCAGTCGGCCAGATTGTTGCCATGGGTTGCAGCCGCAAGCTGAGCAAGGCCGAGATCGCGGCCTACAACGCACCGTTCCCCGACGCCAGCTACAAGGCTGGCGCCTGCCAGTTCCCGACGTTGGTGCCGATCACGCCGCAACATGGCTCGGTGGCTGAAAACCAGGCGGCCTGGGCAGTGTTGTCGCAGTTCAAAAAACCCTTTGTCACGGCCTTCAGCGACAACGACATGGTCACAAAAGGGGGCGACTTGCAGTTCCAGCAACTCATTCCAGGTGCCAAAGGCCAAGCCCACGTCACGCTCAAGGGCGCGCACTTCTTGCAGGAAGACTGCCCGGAGGACGTAGCCGCTGTCATCGACAGCCTGATGGCAGGAACGCGAAGCTTACTTTGAACGCACCCAAGACAGGAACTGCTTATGACTTCGTCCACAACATCAGCACCTTTGCTGCTCAGCGGCAATCCCGGCTCGCCTTACACCCGGAAAATGGTCGCACTGCTGCGCTATCGGCGCATTCCCTATCATTGGGTTCATTCCAGCAACGGGATACCCGGCTTGCCACAGGCCAAGCCGCCTCTGCTGCCAACCTTCTACCTGCCGGCCGCCGACGGCAGCCTGCAGGCGGTGACAGATTCAACGCCGCTGATCCGCCGCTTCGAATCCGAATTTGCCGGTCGCAGCGTGATTCCACTCGACCCGGCGCTGGCTTTCATCGACTCCCTGCTGGAAGACTTTGGCGACGAATGGCTGACCAAGGCGATGTTCCACTACCGCTGGAGCCATGCGGCCGATATCGCCAAGGCGCGCCACGTGCTCAGCGCCCAGGGCATGCCGATGCAGGACGATGTGCAGTTCGAGAGGATCGCCACCTACATTGCCGACCGGCAGATTCCCCGGCTGCGTTACGTTGGCTCCAATCCAGTCACGGCGCCGGTGATTGAAGCGGGCTACCTGCGCGTGCTCAAGGTGCTGGAAGAGCACTTCAAACGACATCCGTTTGTCCTCGGTAAACGCCCTGGCAGCGGCGACTTTGGACTGTACGGGCAGCTCACCCAACTGGCCCATTTTGACCCGACGCCGATGGCGCTGACAGTGCAACACGCGCCGCGTGTCTGGGGCTGGGTTGGTTTGATGGAAGACCTCTCTGGCATCGAACCCAACGACGCTGACTGGCTCGACGCCAATGCCCTGCCTGACAGCGTGCACAACCTTTTGTGCGAAGTCGGTCGCCTGTACATCCCTGTGATGCTGGCGAATGCGCGGGCTTTGGCTGCGGGCGAGACCGAGGTGCATGCGGTGGTCGATGGTCAGCCCTGGGTGCAACAGGCTTTCCCGTACCAGGGCAAATGCCTGAACTGGTTGCGGCGCGACTACCAGGCCTTGGACGCCAACGCGAGGACTACGGTTGACCGTGCGCTGGCCGGCACCGGTTGCGAGGCAATCTTCATGGCGCTTTGACTCATCGACACACTCCGAAGGGGCTGCCTATGTTCGACCCCCGTCTTGCTTTCGCCCTCACGCTTTGCCTAAGCCTGTCAACGCCGCTTCATGCCGGACCGTCAAGCTCGCCTGTCGGTCTTTGGAAGGCGTTCAATGAGGATAAACAGGCAACCGCCCTGATTCGCATCACTGATTCCGGCGGCGTGATTTCCGGCAAAGTGGAAAAAGTTCTGGTCGGCGATCCTGGCGCAAAGTGCACGAAATGCCCTACAGACGATCCCCGCAAGGATATGCCGATTCTTGGAATGACGGTTCTGAAAGACATGAAGAAAGAGGGCGACATCTACGCCGGTGGAACGATTCTCAAGGCAGGAGATGGAACAATTGCCAAGGCGGAAATTCGTGTTGTCGACGGTGGCCAAAAGATAGAGATGAAGGGAAGCGTGGGAATATTCAGCAAGACGGTGACATGGGTTCGCGCCGAGTAGGCGGACCTAGCGAAAACCCTGAGGCTGGCGAACCTTGCGCAATGCTATAGTTTGTCTCAGTACAGTAGTGTATGGAATGACGAGGCCAATGAATGTCCATTAAGAGTTGGTTGATGCCTGCCATCACACAGCGCTTTCTTTCAAGAGAGCGCCTGCTCAAGGCCCGTGCCACGTCTGAGAAACGCCGCTCTGCCCGCAGTGAACGCCATCAGGTCCATTATTTTCACCAGGTCGACGATCCGTACAGCGCATTGGTGGCGTCCATTCTGCCGAAATTCGTGAGCCGCTACGACGTTGACCTGACGGCGCATGTGGTAGGACAGCCACCCGACAATGCCGCGCCCGAGCGCCAGAAATTGATTGATTACAGCCGCAAGGATGCACAGCTGTTGGCACGACATTGGGGCCTGAAATTTGACGACCATGGCAGACAGCCGTCTGCCCAATGCGTGCAAGGCGTGACGGAACAACTGGTCGCTGCGGCAGAGAACGGAAGCTTCGTCACACAAGCTGGCGCACTGTCGGCCGCGCTCTGGGATGCACCCGCTGGCGACACTTGCGCCGCTTCAACCCTGACGCCGCAGACTTCGGCGCACATGATGGCTGCCAATGCATTGCGAAAAAGGCTGGGCCACTACCTCGGCGCCACCATCTACTACGGCGGCGAGTGGTACTGGGGCATCGACCGCCTGCACCATCTGGAACGACGTTTGCAGGCACTCGGCGCGGCACGCGACGGCATCAACGACATGATGTTTCCACCGGACGCTGATCTGGATCGAGCAGTGCCTCTGGTCAAACCGGAGCCCATCGACTTTTTCGTATCGCTGCGCAGTCCGTATTCGGCGATTGCAACGTTTCGGGTTTTCAAGCTGGCCCGACTCACCGGCGCACAGGTGCGGCTGCGCTATGTGCTGCCGATGGTGATGCGTGGTTTGCCGGTGCCTCGGGAAAAGCGAATCTACATCAGTCAGGATGCGGCGCGCGAGGCCTTTACGCTTGGAATTCCATTTGGCCGCATCAACGATCCGGTTGGACGCCCGACCGAGCGTGGCCTGGCGTTGATTCCCTATGCCGAACGTGCTGGCAAAGGCGAGGAATACTTGCTGTCGTTCATGCGCGGTGTCTGGGCCGAGGGCATCGATGCCGGCAGTGATCGTGGCCTGCGCAAGATTGTCGAGCGCTGCGGGATGCCGTGGGAAGCGGCCAGCCTGGCCCTGAAGGATGAGAGCTGGCGCAAGGTGGCCGAGCAGAACCGACAGGAGATGTTTGCCCTGGGCCTGTGGGGGGTACCATCGTTCAAGGTCGGGGCTACCGTGGTGTGGGGACAGGATCGTTTGTGGGCGGTGCAGCAGGACTTGCTGAAGGGAGCAGCTTGATGGCGCAGAAGGACTTTGCATGAAGAAGAGGGCGCTGATTTGCGCGCTGGCCCTGAGTAGCTGCGTCGCCGTGCTGGCGGCAGACCGGGTGCGCCCGAATATTGTGGTGCTGGTGGCCGACGACTGGGGCTTTAGCGACGTCGGCTCTTTTGGCAGCGAGATCTCGACGCCAAACATTGACGAACTGGCGCGTCACGGCGTGCGCTTTGCCAATTTCCATGTTGCCGCCTCGTGCGCGCCGACGCGTTCCATGCTGTTGACAGGTGTCGACAATCACCTCAATGGCATCGGCAACCTGCGTGAAACCATGCCGCAAGCACACCTTGGCAAACCTGGCTACCTGGGCTCGCTCGATACCAACGTGGTCACCGTAGCCACCTTGTTGAAAGACAGCGGTTATCGGACCTATATCACCGGCAAATGGAACGTCGGCTCAGAACCCTACAACCGGCCCGATCAGCGCGGCTTCGACCGCTCGATTGTTCAGGGCGACACCGGTTCCGACAACTGGGTGCCAACGCAGCGCTACCTGCCGCACGCGGCCAAGGTTTTCTGGTTCGAGGATGGCAAGGACGCCCTCATGCCGGAGGAATACTACTCATCCACTTTCTTTGTCGACCGCATGATCGACTACCTGCGCTCGGGCAGCCAGAGCGGCAAGCCGTTCTTTGCCTATGTCGGTTTTCAGGCCAACCACGTGCCGCTGCAGGCGCCGCGAGAATTCAACGACAAATACAAGGGACGCTACAAGGATGGCTGGACCGCCCTGCGCAAGGAGCGGCGTGACCGCGCGGCCGCGCTCGGACTGGTTCCCGCGGGGACGCCCATGGTCACCATGAGCACCACCGGCGACTGGAACGCCTTGAGTGGAAAAGACAAGCTCTATCAGGCGCGTGAGATGGAGGTCTACGCCGGCATGGCTGAGGCCATGGACTACCACGCCGGCCGCCTGATTGCGTTCCTGAAGCAAAGCGGCGAATACGACAACACCGTGTTCGTGTTTCTGTCGGACAACGGCGCCGAGGGCTCGGACTACTCCGAGGCCCAGCCCTGGCTCTGGACTCAATACACGCAGGACATCGACAAGCTTGGCGGCAAGGGCGCTTACGGCATTGCGGGACCAGGCTGGGCCAGCGTGTCGGTGGCACCGCTCAACACGTACAAGTTCTATTCTGGAGAAGGCGGCATCCGCAGCCCGATGATCATCTCCGGCGTGCCGGGCATTGCGCAAGACCAGGTGCATCTGGGTATGACGCACGTCACCGACATCGTCCCTACCTTGCTCGATCTGGCCCAGGTTGCCAACCCCGGAAGGATGTACCAAGGCAAGGCGATCGAACCACTGACCGGCCGCAGCCTGCTGCCGGTGCTGCAGAACCCGCTGGCGCGAGTTCACGCCAGCGATGAAGCCATTGGCTATGAGTTGGCCGGCAACATGGCCTTGTTCAGGGGTGATCTGAAGATCGTAAAGAACAACCCGCCGATGGGCGATGGCCAATGGCATCTGCACGACCTCAAGAGCGATCCCGGTGAAACGCGCGACTTGCAAAGCCAGATGCCCGAGGTCTTTCAAACGATGCGCGCTGACTACCAGACATGGTCCAATTCGCACCACGTATTGCCCATGCCTGAGGGCTACAACCCGGTGTACCAGGTCGCGATCAACCAGCTTTTGAATTACGCTATTCCGACCTACGGCAAGACGGTGCTGATCTGGTTTTCTGTACTGGCGGCGGCGCTTGCGAGTATGGTTGTTGTGCGCCGACGTCGGCGCAAGCCATGAGTCATCCGGGCTACCTGGCCACGCCGTGGCCGGGCGAAGACGGTGGCCCGAATCGCCTGCAGGTGCCTCATGGCAGCTCGGGTCCTGGGCTGAGAGACGGCGAGAGACTGGCTTGTACCAGTCGTAGAACCTTGCTGTCGACGATGACGGTGCTTGGCGCGCCGGGCGAGGTCTACCTGCTGACGCATTCGGCGATTCGTTCCCACCTGGGTCTTGCCACGACCTCGCGTGTTGAACTGATAGACCCGCAAACGCTGAAGACGGTTCGGCACTCGCCGCGACTGGCCGGTGGTCCGATGTGGCCGGGCGGCATGGCGCTGCACTGCAACGGTGATCTCTATGTGGTCTATGGCCGCTACCTCCACCGGCTCGACCGCGCTTGCCAGCCTTTGGCCATGTTGAAGCTGCCAGTCAAGGAGGCTTACAACTCCTTTGTCATTCTCGACAACGGTTTGATCGTCACCAAGAATCTGTCCGAGAAGACGCCCGCGCGACTGAGCGTCATCGACGCCGAAACGCTGCGGCCGGTCTGCACTGAAACGGATTGCCCGGAGCCGTCCATCGCGCGCCTGAGCGCGACAGGCAACACGGTCTACGTGGTCGGTGTTCGTTCGATCTTTCGCTATCACTGGGATCAGACCGCGTGCTGTTTGCAGTTCGACCCCAACTGGCGTTTCGATTACATCGGGTCAACGCTGCAGAGCTACGGCTGGGACGTCGTGCTGGACGGACGCAACGCCTGGTTCATGGACAACGGCAAGCACAGCTACCTCATCAAGATGACGGGCAACGGGGTCAGCCCGACACCCAACCGGCTGATCCGGGTTTCACTCAGCGACGCCAGCGACCATCAGATACTGGAGGTCTGCGGCCTGGCCGGTGGCAGCATCACCAATCCACCCTTGATTGACGTGAAGCGACAAATTGTCGTCGGCTACGACTCGGCGAACAGCCATCTGCAGGCCTGGCGCTTCGACGCCGCGGCAAGAGCCTTGACGCCGCTCTGGCACAAGAGTGCCTTTGGCTGCGCCAGTCACATGCTGCTCTACCCCGAGACCGGCGAGCTGGTGGTCAACGACTACCGCCGTGGCGGTGAAGAAGTGGTGCTGCTGAAGATCGAGACCGGAGCCGAGACCGGGCGTGTTCGGGTCGGCGGCTTCAACCAGGGTGTGGTGTTTCCGAGCCCCGGCTGGGGCCGCGATTTCTATTGGTGCTCGATGGACCGCCTGGCACGGGTTTTTGTGGAATGACCCAGCTGCGCGTTCACGGACTCGACGTTTCCTACTTCACGGGCAAGCTCGAAGCCTATCTGCGCGCCAAAGGCTTGGCGTATGAATTGGTGGAAATGGATACGCGCAGTTTCAGGCGTTGCGCCCGCATCACTGGCGTTGCGCAGATGCCGCAATTGGAACTGACTGATGACCGCTGGCTGACCGACAGCACGCAGATCATCGCGCATTTTGAACGCGAAGCGCCCGGCATAGCGATCTACCCCGATGACCCGGCACTGCGCTTTATCGCCGATTTGCTGGAGGATTTTGGCGACGAGTGGCTGTGGCGTCCGGCGATGTACTACCGTTGGTCATTCGAGCCCGATGCCACTCTGGTCAGCGACCGCTTGGCCCGCAGCATGCTGCGCGACGTGCCGCTGCCGGTGCTGCTGCGGCGCTGGTTGATACGCTCGCGTCAGCGCCGCTGTTTCTTGCACAGTGACGGCGTGACTCGTGCGAGCGCGGTCGCAATTGAGGCGGTCTACGTCGATGTGCTCGATGCCATGCAGACCGCCTTGTCGTCGCAACCCTTCCTGATGGGAGAGCGACCGACGCAGGCTGACTTTGGTTTTTTCGGATCGATGTTTCGCCATTTTGCAAGTGACCCAACGCCCGCAGCTCTGATGCAAAAGCGCGCACCCAAGGTCTTGGAATGGGTCCATCGTTTGTGGAACCTGACGCCCGACCAATTTGTCGACCGGCCCATGCCAACTGCGCTTACCAGCGGACTTGATCGCCTGCTGTGTCTCGCCTGCGAGGACTACCTGCCGTATCTGGATGTCAACGAACAAGCCTTTGAAGCCGGTGCGCTCCAGCTGTCGTGGCACAGCAGAAATATCAAGTTCAGCACGGCAGTGAACCCGTATCGGGTGTGCTGCCTGCAGCACTTGCGTAGTCAGTTCCAGAGCATGGACGACGCCGGCTGCGCCGAGGTCGAGGCCTGGCTGCTGTCCTTTGGTGGCGCGGGTGGGCGAATGGCCGTCAACTTGTTGCGGCAGGCAGTGGGTCCCAAAGCGTTGGCGCTCGCGGTACCACCAGGGACGGCTACCAGTTCCCGGGCCAGGACTGAGGTTGTGCTCAACAGTCACTGGCGGCGCAACCATCCCTTTCACCATTAGCGAGGCCGTTTCAGTGACGAAGACCATTCTGATTACAGGCGCCGGCACCGGCATCGGGCGTGACAGTGCCTTTGCGCTGGCAGCACGCGGCCACCGTGTTATCGCGACCACCTTCGACGAAGCGCAGGCTGAAGCTTTGCGTGCCGAGTGCCAGACACGTCGGCAGAACCTGGAAGTAGTCAAGCTCGACATCACGTTGGCTGCCGACCGAGAGAAGGTGTTGCCGCTGGCCTTGGACGTGCTGATCAACAACGCGGGCATTGGCGACTCGGGCTCCCTGGCCGAGGTGGACCTGGAGCGCGTTCGCAAGGTGTTTGAGGTCAACCTGTTTGCGACGCTGGCGCTGACACAACTGGTGCTGCGCGGCATGATAGAGCGCGAACGCGGCACGGTACTGTTTGTCAGTTCGATTGCCGGACGCCTGCCGGTCCCCTTTCTGATGCCGTATTCGATGAGCAAGTTTGCCCTGTCGGCTGCTGGCGCCGGCCTGCGCGCCGAGATGGATCAGCTTGGCAAAAATATTCAAGTGGCACTGATCGAACCAGGGGCCTACCACACCGGTTTCAACCAGTCGATGACCGAACGCAAATACGACTGGATGCAAGAGCACTCCTACTTCAGCGCAGTGAGCGCGAAAATGAAGAAGAAGGAGGCACGTGAATTTGCTCTGATCGAGGCGAAGAGTACGCGATCGATCGTGGCGCAGATCGTCAAGGCATCCGAGGCAACTCGACCAAAAACGCGCTATGTGGCACCCTGGATTCAGGGTGTCGCGGTCCGCCTGGCCAGAATTTTCGGTGCTTGAAGTAGCGCTGCAATTCGATCGAATCAATCATTTTGAAGGGAAATTTCATGAAACCCAAGCGTATCTTGCTGATCGTGTCTGCTGTCATAGCGGTCTTTGCAGGGGCCGCCTACCTCATGCGGGCACCCTTGAGCGTGGCGCTGGCGTCGAGGGTGGCGGCGAGCCGACTCGCCACAGATGCGGTGGCCGAGTTGCCCGACGGTCTGCACGTCGGCCTGTGCGGCGCGGGCTCGCCCATGCCGGATGACAGGCGCATGGGAGCGTGCACGCTGGTGGTGGCCGGCAAACGTCTGTTTGTGTTCGACACCGGTAACGGCAGCGTTCGCAATATCGGCAAGATGGGGTTCAATCACGGCCGCATTGATGCCATTTTTCTGACTCACTTCCACTCGGACCATATCGACGGTCTGGGTGAACTTCTGATGCAGCGCTGGGTCTCTACCGGCAATGTCGCTCCGGTGCCGCTGTATGGCCCACCCGGCGTTGAGCAAGTGGTTGACGGGTTCATGATGGCCTATCAACAGGACCAGCACTACCGGGTCGCGCACCATGGCGAACAGACAGTGCACTCCAGCGGGTTTGGCGCTCTGGCCAAGCCGTTCACGGCACCCGCCGGCGGCCATCTGGTGTTGCTCAACGACGCCGATCTGGAAATCAGCGCGTTCAATGTGGATCACGCGCCGGTTCATCCAGCCGTGGGTTATGCCATTCGCTACAAGGGCCGCAGTGTGGTGCTCAGCGGTGATACCAAAAAATCCGCCGAGGTGCAGCGCGAAGCCAATGGTGTTGATCTGCTGGTGCACGAAGCATTGTCGGCCCCGCTGGTCGGATTGATGCAAGAAGCAGCGGGTGCCGCCGGGCGGCCCAATGTCAAGAAATTGATGGCGGACATCGTGGATTACCACGCGTCGCCCGAGCAGGCGGCACAGGTCGCGCTTGATGCCAAGGTGCGCTATCTGCTGCTCAGTCATATCGCTCCACCCTTGCCACTGCCGGGCATGGAAAAAGCGTTTCTAGGCGACGCTGCCACGATCTTTCAAGGCCCGATTCAAGTCGGCCAGGACGGCGACTTCATCAGTTTGCCGGCGGGTTCGACCGATATCAAAGCGAGTCGGAGATTCTGAAAGGGGCGGCGCGTCTCAACAAGGTGAGTCGTCACCAAACTCGTGCGCACCGCTGAGGCTCGCCGTGCCAGGCTGGCACGGATTCAAGACGGGGTTGCAGGACTTGCTGTTCAAGGCGGCCAGAATGATCAAGCACGCCCGGTGCTGGATTCTTGGCTTGGGTGAGCGTGACTAGGCACCTCGAAGCGCTCCACGACAGCGCAGTTTGCTATCTTCTCCAGTACTTCTGGCGTAAGCTGCCCAAAATGCTGTGGGCTTGAGAAACGCGCGGACATCCGGGGAGGTCCTAGGGTTAACCATGAGTTCAATCCATAAACATTGTCAGAATTTTGGCAATTCGAATCATGCTTGCTCACTACCATGTGTAGACTGACTTGGCAGGTATCGAAATATGCCAACAACAACTGGAGTGCAGGCATGAAACTTCTACCGACCGCGTCTAAAGCACCACCGCTCGCAGGCATTCTTGCCATCGAGGCGCGCTGCGCTATTCATCACGGCTTGTGCGCACAGTTCGGGCTTGAGTCGTCATGAGCAAGAACAACATGAATCGCCGCGGCCTGCTGAGAAAAGTCGCGTTGGGAGGTTGTGTTGCGGGTGGACTCGCTGCTATCGGTACTGAAGCCTATCTCCTGCTCAATCGCCGACCCATGGAAGATCTCTACGGCCCGTATCCGGAGCGCTCGGCATTGGGCTTGCCGAAGCTTGTCAATGCAAACGCCGAAAAGCCCAATGTCATCATCATCTACTGTGACGATCTGGGCTATGGCGATCTGGGCTGCTACGGCAGCACCTCGATCCGAACCCCCAATATCGACCGCCTGGCCAAGGCCGGCCTGCGCCTGAGTGACTATTACGCGTGCAGCGGTGTCTGTTCGCCTTCGCGCGCTGGCTTGCTCACGGGCCGCTATCCCTTCCGCTCCGGCATGACGGGCAACCCCTACCCTGCGAATGAGGCAAGCTCGCAGCGCATGTTGCGCAACTGGGCCGGGCAACTCGCCGTCCTTGGTAGCACTGACCTGCACGAGGCCTACGCCACCGAAGGACTTTCCGACAAAGAACTGACACTTGCCTCCGCACTCAAAGTGGCAGGCTACCGCACTGCCATGATTGGCAAGTGGCATCTGGGCGATTTCAGCCAGCAGAGCGAGTTTCATCCGCACAAGTTTGGCTTTGACCGCTATCTGGGTGTTCCCCATAGCAACGACATGCGCCCTTGCCCGCTCTATCGAAACGGGCAACAAATAGAAGCCGACATTCTGAGCATCCTGCCCGAAGTCACCGGGCGCTACACCACCGAAGCCATCCAGGTGATCGAGGAGGCCAAGGGGCAACCCTTCTTCCTGTACCTGGCGCACACTTTTCCGCATCAGCCACTGGCCGCGTCGGCAAACTTTGCCGGAAAATCCCAGGCCGGAAAATATGGCGATGCCGTGGAGGAAATCGACTGGAGCGTGGGCCAGATCGTGGATGCACTGGATCGCGCTGGTGTCAGCGACAACACCTTGCTCATCTTTACCAGCGATAACGGTCCGTGGTTCGAGGGCAGCGCGGGCGTTTTGCGTGGCGGCAAAGGCCAGTCCATGGACGGCGGCTTCAAGGTGCCGTTTATTGCCAAGTGGCCCAGGCGTATCAAAGCCGGTTCGGAGTCTGCAGAACTGGTAAGCAATCTGGACATCTTTCCGACCCTGCTCGAACTTGCCGGTCTTGCGCAACCCTCCGACCGCGTGATCGATGGCGTCAACATGATTGGTCTAATGACTGGCACGGTGCCCAAATCACCGCGCGATGCGTTCTTTTACTACCACTACGATGAACTGCAAGCGGTACGCATGGGCACCTGGAAGTACATCCGCAGAACCAACCGCTATGTCTGGCCGGTACCGCTCGATGCTGAGGCCCTTTCCCGCAAATTCGGGACCAAGCAACTCGGCAGCGAGCGCGCACCCCTGCTCTACGACTTGCGCCGCGACCCGGGCGAGCGCTACAACCTCATCGCCACCCATCCCGAAATCGCTGCCAGGCTGGAATCAGCCATGGCGGCCTGGGAAGCCAAGAACCAGAAAAATCCGCGCGGGTTTGCGGCACTCGCCCTGTGAGCGCGCCAGGCGCCACACGGCGTGCGACGGCCACGACAGCTTGGCGCATCCGGAGCGCTCAATAATGGGCACCTACACAGATTGATCAATTGAAGGCCTCGCTATAGAGTGCGCTTGGAACAAAGTAAATCGGAGGAAAACATGCGCAGATGGAATGGATGGGGCGACCACGCCACTTCAATGGAACTGAGCGAAGGCGCGCGGACCATGATGGCCGAGTTGCTGGGACCGGGCCGGCCCGGCCAGGATGCGCAGCGCGCCGAGATGCTGGCAAAAATTCCACCGTCCCGCCTGAGCGCCAAACACGCCCTGATTCAAACCGACGCCGACACGCGCTTGGCCATGGCATTGGGCGAGAGCTTTGCCGACTGGATTCGCAAACGTTTTGGCGCCGTACCGCCCGCACCCGATGGCGTGGCGTTTCCCGAGTCCACCGCACAGGTGCGTGAACTGCTTGCGCTGGCACAGGCGAACAACTGGATGGTCATTCCATTTGCCGGCGGCACCAGTGTCTCAGGCCATCTCGATTGCCCGATCAGCGAGCGGCCCATCCTGTCGATCAACCTCGGCCGCATGAACCGGCTGCTGCACCTGGACAAACAAAGCCAGCTCGCCACCTTTGGCGCCGGCACAGCCGGGCCGCAGCTTGAAGCGCAATTGCGCGCCCAGGGCTATACGCTGGGGCACTTTCCCCAGTCGTTCGAATACTCCACGGTGGGTGGCTGGGTGGTGACACGTTCCAGCGGTCAGCAGTCGCTGCGGTACGGTCGCATTGAACAACTGTTTGCCGGCGGTCATATGGAAACGCCGGTCGGTGCACTCAGCATCCCTACGCTGCCAGCTGCTAGCGCCGGGCCCGACATGCGCGAATTGGTGATGGGCTCGGAAGGGCGCTTTGGCATTCTGACCGAGGTCACGGTGCGCGTCAGCCCGCTGCCGGAGCATGAGAGTTTTCACGCTATTTTTCTGCCAAACTGGGATGCCGCCGAAACCGCTGTGCGCACGCTGATCCAGCGTCGACTGCCGCTGAGCATGACGCGTCTGAGCAATGGTATTGAAACGCAGACCAGTCTCACGTTGGCCGGCCACACCAGGCTGATCGGCTGGCTGGAACGCTATCTGGCCCTGCGCGCTTGTGGCGCGGACAAGTGCCTGCTGATGCTGGGTGTCACGGGCGAGCGGCGCAACGCGCGCCACGCCCTGCGCGAAGCCCGGCGCACCTTGTCTCTGCATGGTGCGGTCTACATCGGGACTGCCATGGGCGACAAGTGGGCGAGCAACCGTTTCAAAGGCCCTTACCTGCGCAACACGCTGTGGGACCAGGGCTACTGTGCCGACACGATCGAGACGGCAGTGGACTGGCCCAATGTGAAGAAGCTGATGCTGGCCATGGAGCAGACAGCACGTGACGTTTTTGCGCAGTACGGCGAGCGCGTGCACGCCTTCACGCACCTGTCGCATCTGTACCCGCAGGGCAGCAGTGTCTATTCGCAGTTTGTCTGGTCCACTGCGCCCGGTGGTTTTGCTCCGAACTTTGAACGCTGGCAAAAGCTCAAGGCGGCGGTTGCCGACACCATTGCGGCGCACGGCGGCACGGTCAGCCACCAGCATGGTGTCGGGCGTGACCACGCAGCGCATTTGCAGGATGAAAAAGGGCCGCTGGGCATGGCCACGCTGGCGCAGCTGTGCCGCCACTTTGACCCCAAGAAAATCATGAACCCCGGCAAGCTGCTGCAGGACGAAGGCCCATGGGCGACTTGAACCGGCTCACTGCGCGCAGCAGTGCGCTGGCGTGCATGGAGACGCAGCAATGGGATCTGGTCGTCATCGGCGGCGGCATCACCGGCGCCGGCGTGGCGCAACAGGCGGCGCGACGCGGCTGGAGCGTGCTCCTGGTCGAGCAGCGCGACTTTGCCTGGGGCACTTCGAGTCGCTCCTCCAAGCTGGTGCATGGCGGCCTGCGCTACCTGAAAGAAGGCGATATCAAAACCACGCTGCACTCGGTGCGCGAGCGTGAACGCCTGATGCGCGAAGCGCCGGAACTGGTTGAGAGGCAAAGCTTTTTGTTTGCCGACTGCAGCGCTCGCAAGCCTGGCCGCTGGCTGTTTCAGTTGGGTCTGATGGTGTATGAACTGATGGCCGGCAAGCGCAGCCACTTCTATGCCAAGCTGAACGCGGCACAAAGCCTGGCACCTGGTTTGGCACCGCCGCTGATGCGAGGTGTCATGGTTTATGTCGACGCAAAAACCGACGATGCCAGACTGGTCTGGCGCGTGCTGATGGAAGCGCGGCGCGATGGCGCCGTGCTGCTGAACTATGCGCAGGCGCAAAGCCTTCAGCGCAACACGAAGGGCGGCACCGACCTGATGGTGCGCGATACGCTCTCGCTCCAGAGCTACCCGGTACGCGCCAGGGCCGTCGTCAACGCCACTGGCGTGTGGGCCGACCGCCTGCGTTTGGCTGTCGGTGGCAAGCCGATGCTGCGCCCCTTGCGCGGCAGCCACTTGGTGCTGCCGTTCTGGCGCTTGCCGGTTGCCCAAAGCATCAGCCTGATGCACCCGCGCGACGGCAGGCCGGTGTTCTTCTACCCGTGGGAAGGCAGCACGCTGATCGGCACGACCGATCTCGATCACCACGGTGACCTCGATGTCGAGGCCAGCATCACGCGAGCCGAAGTGAACTATCTGCTGGAAGCGGTCAACGACCAGTTCCCCGGCGCCGCCCTCACGCCAGCGGACGTGAGCGCCTGCTATGCCGGCGTGCGCCCGGTCGTGGCACAGCCAGAAGGGGCGGCGTCCAAAGCGGCACGTGACCATGCCGTGCTGGACGAGGCCGGCCTGATCACCGTCGCCGGTGGCAAGCTCACGACTTTTCGGCTCATGGCGCAGGACGCACTGGCGCTGGCAGCACCGCACGCCGGCAAGCCGTTTGCGCGCGATGACGCGGTACTGTTCACGCCGACAAGCGCGCTGAACCCGCACTGGAGCGCCTCGGTGCGGCATCGCCTGGCGGCACGCTATGGATACCTTGCGCAGACCTTGACCAGCGAGGCGTGCGCTGCGGATTTGCAGACGATCCCAGGCACCGATACGCTGTGGCTGGAACTTTCAATTGCGGCCCAACATGAGGCCGTGCAGCATCTGGACGACTTGCTGCTACGCCGCACGCGGCTGGGGATTTTGTTGCCGCGTGGCGGACTCGATCATCTGGCGCGGATTCGTGAACTGTGTGAGCCCCATCTGCAATGGGGTGATACCGGCTGGCGCATCGAGACTGCGCGCTACCAGGCGCTGATCGCGGCGCATTACCAATTGCCAAGCGCAAAACCCGAGGAACCGACACCATGAGCAAGAGTTATCTGCTGGCCATCGACAACGGCACCCAGAGCGTGCGCGCCCTGCTGTTTGACGCGCATGGCAACCTGGTTGACAAATCGCAAGTGGCGATCGACAGCTACCAGTCACCGCAGCC
>CAITQH010000148.1 GCA_903894475.1 uncultured beta proteobacterium | reverse complement strand
CGGCTGAAGACTGCGCCAGCCGCCACTGGCGAGCGACACAGCCCACAGCATCAAGGCGACCATCAGCATGCGCCAGCGCGTGAACGCAAAAGCGCCAAGATACCGTGACGGTGATACCGAAATGAGGCTCGCGCCGGCCCAGCAGGCAGCCGCGCCCAGGGCAAACAGATCGTGGGAGGCCAGCATCCGGCAGCGGACAGGTCAGGGTTGTCGGGCGCCCGGTTCTGCCTGGGTTCGATGGACCAGCGTGCTTAAAGGCAGGCCATCCATCTCTGCCAGCAGCAGGGCCAGACTGCGGCCTGCTGCATCGAGCAGCGGGCGCCCCTTGTCTGCACTGGCGGCGCTGGCGTTGCCAACCGCACCTGCCGGGTTGTAGTCCTGCATTTGCCATCCCAGTTTGGCACTTCTGCCATTGCCCAGAATGTTCAGAGACTGCGAGCGGTCCTGCGCAGTCGATGCAAAGTTCCGAGCCTGCGTCATGTCCACCAGAGCCGGTTTGAGCGCCAGCATCATGGAGGTCTCGATAGCGCCGCCATGGATGCCAAAACGGTGTTCTTCAGCACTGAAAAGCACGCTGACATCCTGACCGTTTTCGTCCAGCAGCGGCAAATTGAACCAACTCGCGCTGTACACCAGCAGCCCCAGGCGTGCGCGCAAATCACGCGCCACCAGATCCATTACGCTGACCTGGCCGCCATGCGAATTGAAGATCAGCAGTTTCTTGATACCCGCAGCCGCCACCGACTCTCCAATGTCAGTCCACAGCCGCAGAATGGTTTCGGCTTTCAGCGTGAGCGTGCCAGGAAAGGCGGCATGCTCGGGACTCAGGCCCACGGCTTGTGTCGGCAGAAAAAGCACCTTCAGTGCCGGTGCCAGTTTTGGTAAGGCAGCAGCCACCACGCCGTCGACCAGCGCAGTGTCCACACAGAGCGGCAAATGCGGGCCATGCTGTTCGGTGGCTGCGACCAGCAGCACAGCAATCGTCTGCGCCGCCTCGCCGCTGCTGATCAGTCGGGCAAAGTCCTGCGTTGTGAGGTCGGCCCAGAATCTCGATGGGTATGTCATGGCGCTATCTTAGAGCCTGATCGGGGTTCTGGTGGCGTCCCTGCCTTTGCGCAAAACTCTTTGATTTACGAATCGTAGGCGCAGACCGTTTGGGTAACAGTCCTTGCAGAGCGTGCGGGCTGGCTCGTGCACCGCTGCGGCTGTAGTCGGACAGCAGCGCCTGCTGCACGTTTTGCCTGTCCAGGCCACAAGCATTGCAGAGATAGTCAGCCAGCGCATCCACCAGCAGTTCCGGTGACAGGTCGCTGGTTTTTCCGGCACGTCGCCAGAGCCAGTCGGAGAAAGCCAGAAAGGCGTGGAACGGCGAGGCCTGGTCCCGCTCCAGCAGAAGCGGCAAAGTCTGTTTGAAGCGAGCCGAGTTGGCAAGCAGACCCCAGTAGCGCGCGAAGCGCTTGAAACGCTGAACGGTGGGTGCGTCCAGCACGCCGGTTTGCAGCACGGTATACGGCGCTTCAGCGTCGTAAACCATGAGGTGTGCCGCACTGTGCCGGGTTATCGGGGTGCCGCGCAAGCGTTTCAAAATACCCAATTGAATCTCGTCAGGTCGTAGTGCATACAGGCGGTCAAAACCGGCAGCAAAGCTCTCCAACGTTTCACCGGGCAGGCCGAAAATCAGATCGGCATGCAGATGTGCGTGGGACTCTCGAGCCAGCCAGTTCAGATTGGCCTCGGTCTTTGCGTTGTCCTGCTGGCGTGAAATGCGCTGCTGGACCTCCGGGTTGAAACTCTGGACGCCGATTTCAAACTGCAGTACGCCCGGGGGAAACTGCACGATCAGGCCTTTCAGGCGCTCTGGCAAATGGTCAGGAACGAGCTCGAAATGAAGAAACAAATCCTCGGTCATGAGCTCCAGAAAGAACTGCAGGATTCGTGCAGAGGCATCGATTTTCAGATTGAAAGTCCGGTCCACAAACTTGAAGTGGCGCGCGCCGCGCTGGTGCAAGACTTGCATCGCTGCCAGGAACTTCTCCAGTTCAAAGGACCAGGCAGTCTGGTCGAGCGAACTCAGACAGAATTCGCATTTGAACGGGCAACCGCGCGATGCTTCCACGTAAAGCAGACGATGCGCCAGATCGGCGTCGCTGTACTCGTCGTAGGGTAGCGCGATCTGATTCAATGGCGGCTGCTCACCCTGGATCACTTTCATGGTTGACCGGGGTCCATTCAGCAAGGCCAGGCACAGTTTTGGAAAGCTCACATCACCCCAGCCGGTGATGACAAAGTCCGCCAGACGTGTAATTTCCTGCAACTCGACTTCATGGCTGACCTCGGGGCCTCCCAGAACGATCTTCACAGCCGGGCGCGCTGCCCTGAGCAGGCGTACCAGTTCGGTGCTTTGCGCCACGTTCCAGATGTAAACGCCCAAGCCAATGATCTGAGCAACATCATCCGGGGACGGGACTAGCAGCGCCAGCACTTCATCAGCCACCTCTTGTGGCTTGCGGGCAATCGTGAATTCGCGCAGCACGGTACGCGCCTTCAAATCTCCCATATTGGCCAACAGATAGCGCAGGCCCAGTGACGCATGGATGTACCTGGCGTTGAGGGTACACAGGACGATGGCGGGTGCGACTGTGGCAGGGTCAGGCATGCCGTTATTATCAAAGCATGACACAAGACCTCTTTCGCACTGACGCTTACCTGACCGAATGTAGTGCCACGGTGATGGCCATCACGCCCCAGGGCATCGTGCTGGATCGCACGGTGTTTTACCCGCTCGGCGGCGGGCAGGCCGGCGACGCGGGCGTGCTGGTGCTCGCCGATGACACCGAAATCGGCATCGTCGATAGCCGCAAGGGCAAGGCGGAGGACGGCAGCTTCAATGCCGATATCTGCCATCTACCTGCGCCAGAACTGCTGACTCTCCTGCTCCAGACCGGGCAAGTCGCTGGCGCGCGTCTGGCTGTCGGTGACGTCATCACGGCCCGCATCGATTGGGCGCGACGGCACCGCCTGATGCGTTTTCACACGACGACGCACCTGCTGTGTCATCTGGTGCCGCAACTGGTGAATGGTTGCTCGATCACGCCGGACTATGCCCGGCTTGACTTCAACATGATCGATGTACTCGACAAGGAACAACTGAGCGCCGGCATTGCGCGTCTGGTAGCAGCGGCGTATCCGGTCGTTGTGGGAGCCATCACAGACGAGGAGCTTGATGCCAATCCAGCCTTGGTCAAGAGCATGTCGGTACAGCCGCCGCGTGGCAGTGGCAGGATTCGCACGATCCGGATCGGCGACCTGGAATTGATTGACTTCCAGCCCTGTGGAGGCACCCATGTGTCCAACACGTCTGAAATCGGAGCGGTCATTGTCACCAAGCTAGAGAAAAAGTCAGCCAGTACGCGCCGGGTCGTGCTGGGCTTTGTTCCATGAGCGCAGCGCCGGGCCGCCCCAAGCAAGCTCGCACCCCCGCGGGGGGCAGCGAGGACACACCGTGCCGAGCGTGGGGGCTGTCATGAGTCGAGTCCAGGTCAGAAACGCTACGGGTGACTCCTTCTTTGCCTGGGAGGGCGAGGTGCTGGTGGTCAATATCCTGGGCAAACCCAGTGCGGCTAAGGACGCTATCGGCAAGCCCAAGGGAACACAGCTCAAGGTCAGTGTCACTGCTGCGCCCGTGGCCGGCAAAGCAACCGACCACATGGTGCGATTTCTGGCGCCGCAGTTTGGCGTGTCAGTGGCTGACATTGAGGTCGTTTTCGGACGCGAAAACGTCAACAAGCAACTGCGCATCAAAGCGCCCAAAAAGTTGCCCGCTGTCTTCGCACAGGGGTCTTTGCGCTTCTGATCTAATCCCATTGATGGCATCGACACGCACACCCTTTCTTCTGCGCTGCTGCGCGGCTGCCCTTTGGCTGGCTGCGCTGAACCTGCCTTCTGTGGTTGCCGCTCAAAATTCCAGCAAGGCGGTCGTTACCACAGCGCAAGTCAGAGCAGAGTTGCTGGCCCATGCGCCCGATGGCGCTGACCCCGGCAAGACCGTCTGGCTGGGTCTGCAACTCACGCATCAACCGGACTGGCACACCTACTGGAAAAATCCGGGCGACTCCGGTTTGCCGATCACCGTGCAGTGGACCCTGCCGGTGGGCGTCACAGCGGGCGACATCGCCTGGCCGGTGCCCAAGAAAATACCAATTGGCAATCTGGCCAATTACGGTTTTGACGGCACCGTGTTGCTGCCGGTGCCCCTGACCATTTCTCAGGACTTCAAACCAGGTCTGACGAACAACGAGATTGAAGTCAAGCTCAAGGCCAACTGGCTGGTCTGTCGCAAGGAATGTATTCCCGAGGAGGGTGAGTTTGCGCTGAAGGTACCGGTCAAAGGCTCGATGGCGGCCAACAGCGTTGCGTTCAACAAGGCTTTTGACGCCAAGCCGAAGCCGGTGCTGGGCAGTACCGGTATATTGCCGGACAGCAGCGTCCTGATTGACGGCCATGTCATCAAACTGACGGTGCAGGGGCTGCCGCTGGCGCTGCGCGGCAAGACATTGGAATTTTTTCCGGAAACGCCGGAAGTGATTGAGACCGCGGCGCAGTGGACGCAGAACTGGAACGGTGGGGTATGGAACGCACAGGTAACGCTGTCCCAACAGCGCGGCAATTCGCCCGACGTCATGCCGGTGGTGCTGGCCGCGGATGGTCAGGGTTACCGGGCCGAACTGAAGGTGCTCGGCAACTGGCCCAAGGCGAGTGCCAATGCAGTTGGCGCACTTGAACCCGTGCTGCCTGCCGCTGCGGCGCCTGCCAGTTTGAGCCTGCTCGCCGCTTTGCTGGGGGCACTGCTTGGCGGCATGATCCTGAACCTGATGCCTTGCGTCTTTCCGGTGCTGGCGATCAAGGTCATAAGTTTTACCCGCCACGCCAAAGATCGGCACGGACATCGCGTCAGCGGACTGGCCTATAGCGCGGGCGTGGTGATTTCGTTCCTGGCCCTGGGCGCCCTGATGTTGGGCTTGCGCAGCGCCGGCGAGCAACTGGGCTGGGGCTTTCAACTGCAGTCGCCAGCAGTCGTGGCACTGCTGGCGGTGCTGTTTACCGTGATGGGCTTGAACCTGGCCGGCCTGTTTGAGTTCGGCCAGTTCCTGCCGAGCCGCCTCAGTACGCTGCAGGCGAAGAATCCGTCTGTCAACGCGTTCCTGTCGGGCGTGCTGGCGGTTGCCGTTGCCTCACCTTGCACCGCGCCCTTTATGGGCGCGTCGCTCGGATTGGCGCTCAGTCTGCCGGTTTTGCAGGCATTGCTGGTTTTTGCCAGTATCGGCTTGGGCATGGCTTTGCCCTATCTGGCGGCGAGTTTCATTCCGGCTGTGGCGCGCTGGCTGCCGCGTCCTGGCGTCTGGATGGATACATTCCGTCGTGCCATGGCGTTTCCGATGTTTGCCACGGTGGTCTGGTTGGTCTGGGTACTGGGTCAGCAAACCGGTATTGATGGGGCGGGTGCACTGCTGGCTTTGCTGGTGGCCATGAGTGGCGTACTGTGGTCGCTCAGCCTGACGGGGCGTAGCCGGTGGCTGTTGACCGGTGTCACCGTTTTAGTCCTGGCGCTGATGTTGGCGGCGCTGGGTCGCAACGTGACACGGCCTGTCGATGTTGCCAGCGCTACCACCAGTTCGGACCGCTGGCAGCCCTGGGCACCTAGGCGCGTCGAACAGGCCTTGGGCACCGGCGTACCGGTCTTTGTCGACTTCACGGCTGCCTGGTGCGTCACCTGCCAGTACAACAAAAAAACTACGCTGGTCAATGCCGATGTGCTGTCCGATCTGACAACCAAGAAAGTCAGCTTGCTGCGCGCCGACTGGACACGGCGCGACCCTGCCATCACGAGCGCCCTGGCCCAACTGGGGCGCAACGGTGTACCGGTGTACGTCCTCTATCAGGCTGGCAAGACGCCGGTCATCATGTCAGAGATTCTGACGGTGCAGGAGCTTCGCAAGGCCTTCGCAGCGCTGTAGCGATTTGCGACGAACCGCACTTGGTCGCCAGACACTTAAGGCGGCCTTAATTCGTGCTGGCTAGAGTCAGCATCTTTCATCAAAGAACTGAGCTTATGCAGCGTATTTTGGTCTGGGACTTTCCGACCCGGGTGTTTCACTGGGCGCTCGCCCTGAGCTTTGCCGGTGCCTGGCTGACCAGCGAGTCCGACCGCTGGCTCTCGGTCCATGTATTTCTGGGCTACCAGATGCTTGGACTGGTCATTTTTCGGGTTATCTGGGGCTTGATCGGTACACACTACGCCCGCTTTTCTTCGTTCTGGTTCGGTCCCAAAGATGCGCTGGCCTACTTGCGTCAAGTTCTGGCGCGCCAGGCCCCGCGCCATGTCGGTCACAACCCGACCGGCAGCGTGGCAATTTATCTGCTGCTGCTGTTCGCACTTCTTGTGGGGATCACCGGTTTCTTCACACTGGGCGGCGAGGAGCAGCAAGGCGCGCTGGCAGGTTGGATGGGCATCACGCAGGGGCGGATCTTCAAGAGCCTACACGAATTCTCCGCCAACCTGATGCTGCTGCTGGTGTTCGGACATCTGGCCGGTGTCATCGGCGAGAGCCTCTTGCACAAGGAAAATCTGGCGCGCTCCATGTTCACCGGAATCAAGCTGGCCGACGCCGGCGCCCCGGTAGCGCGTCCCAGGCTGCTGGTGGCGCTGTTCATGGCCATGCTGATGGCGACGTATGGCATTTGGTGGTTCTTTTATGCGCTGCACGCACCGTTGGAGCAGCAGCTCGGTGGCACGGCAGGCAAACCCAAGACGCCGGCCGTGGCATTTGTCGGCCCCAAACTGGCCGACAACGCCCAGTGGCGTGAGGAGTGTGGCAGTTGCCACCTGGCGTTTCACCCATCGCTGTTGCCCCGTCGTTCCTGGGTGCGCATCATGAGCGAGCAAAAGCAGCACTTTGGTTCCGACCTGGGACTGGAAGCGCCGATAACGGCGGCACTGCTGACTTTTCTGACTGACAATTCGGCCGAGCAGCGCAAGACGGAGCCGGCCACCAAGATTGAGCTCTCGATCAAAGTCGATGCGACGCCGCTGCGGATTACAGAAACACCGTACTGGGTAAAAAAGCACCGCGACATCACAGTTGCTGACTGGCAATCGCCCAAGGTCAAGAGCCGGAGCAACTGTGCCGCCTGTCACGTGGACGCCGAGGCTGGCACCTTTGAGGATGCGGCCATGCGATTGCCGGTTTTGTAGCGTTTCTTGCTCTGCGACAATTGGGACATGAATATATCTGCCCAATCCGGCGCCTTTGCGCCCCTGCAAAACGACTCCTTTATCCGGGCCTGTCTGCGTCAGGCCACTGAGCACACGCCGATCTGGTTGATGCGCCAGGCAGGACGCTATTTGCCAGAGTACCGCGCCAGCCGTGCCAGGGCCGGCAGCTTCATGGGGCTGGCGACCAATACCGACTATGCGACCGAGGTCACGCTGCAGCCGATAGAACGCTACGCGCTGGACGCTGCCATCCTGTTCAGCGACATTCTGACGGTGCCCGACGCGATGGGCCTGGGTCTCTCGTTTGCCCTCGGTGAGGGGCCGAAGTTTGCACATGCGGTACGTGACGAAGCAGCGGTTGCCAAACTGGCGGTGCCGGATATGGACAAGCTGCGCTATGTGTTTGACGCTGTCACCTCGATTCGCAAGGCCCTGAACGGCCGGGTGCCCTTGATCGGCTTTTCCGGGAGTCCCTGGACCCTGGCTTGCTACATGGTGGAGGGTGCCGGATCAGACGACTATCGCCTGGTCAAGACCATGCTTTACAGCCGTCCGGACCTGATGCACAAGATTCTTGAGATCAACGCCGACGCGGTAGCCCTGTACCTCAATACGCAAATCGAGGCCGGTGCCCAAGCGGTGATGATTTTTGACAGTTGGGGTGGGGTGCTGGCTGACGGTGCGTTTCAGGAATTCAGCCTGGCCTACACCACCCGTGTGCTTGGGCAATTGAAGACGGAGCACAACGGTATACGCATTCCGTCCATCGTGTTCACCAAGGGGGGCGGGCTCTGGCTGGAAGAAATGGGCGCTCTGCAGTGTGACGTGCTGGGCTTGGACTGGACCGTCAATCTGGCGCGTGCCCGCGCACTGGTAGGTGGCAGCAAAGCCCTGCAGGGCAATATCGACCCGAACGTGCTGTTTGCCAAGCCGGCGCAAATCGAGGCCGAAGTGGCCAAAGCGCTGCGCAGTTTTGGCGTGCCACACACCGGCGCAGGCGACGGGCCGACCCACATTTTTAACCTTGGGCATGGCATAAGTCAGCACACACCTCCAGAGCATGTGGCGTCGCTCGTGCAGGCCGTGCATGAGCAGTCGCGCCGGATGCGTGCTTAGATCTGCGGCTCATGAATTCATAACACGGTTTGAGCCTGAAAAGGGTTAGTGAGACCTGACTTATGCACAAAATTCTTGTTGCACTGCGAAATTTCTGAATTTTTTCTTGACCCCTGCTACAAAACCAATAGCGATCGTAAGTGGTTGATTTATAACGATTTTAAATTTTGCTATTTTTGTGGGCATTTCAGTGAAAGCCTTGATTTTGAAGGGCTTGGGGCTGCTGGAGGTGAGATATCAACAAAGTTATCCACAGAAACTCTGAATCTGATATAAATTTATTATGAATCAAAGACTTAAGGCGTTTTTCGCAAGTTCACATCAACTTCGCGCCTTAAATCCGGGCAAGCCATGAAGCTGCTTTCGGTACTGGTTCAGACACCTGTTCACAGCCAGGTTGCCGGGCCCTTAACCTACCGCAGCGAGCGCCCCATGGCTGCTGGCGCCCTGGTGCGGGTACCATTGGGAAAACGCGATTTGCTCGGCGTGATCTGGGATCGGCCCCGTGCTGAAGCGGCTGTGCACGCCGAAGCAGAAATTTCAGCAGACAAGCTCCGACCGATTGCAGGCGAGATAGAAGGCATTGCCCCACTGTCGGTGGCCTGGCGGCAACTTGTGACTTTCACTGCCGACTATTACCAACGCTCGCTGGGAGAAGTGGCCCTGGCCGCACTGCCGCCCCAACTGCGCGAACTCACGGCGCTGCAGGTAGCGCGACGAATCAAGCGCTACGCCAAGCCGGCGGAACCTGAGTCCGCCCAGTCCCGTGCTGCTGCGACCGCTTTCCCGTTGACTGCGGAGCAGCAATCGGTGATCAGCCAATTCAATGCGGCTAGCGGGCCTTTTCTGCTGTTTGGTGCCACCGGCAGTGGCAAGACCGAGGTCTATCTGCAAATCGTCGAGCAGTTGCTCGCTCAAGATGCCAGCGCCCAGGCCATGGTCATGGTGCCGGAAATCAATCTGACGCCGCAGCTCGAGTCGCGTTTTCGGGCACGTTTCGACTCCCTGTTTGGCGTTGGCGCCGTGGTTTGTCTGCATAGCGGCATGACGCCGGCTCAGCGCCTGAAGAGCTGGTTATCGGCGCACGGTGGCGCGGCGCGCATCGTGCTGGGTACGCGCATGGCTATCTTTGCTTCGCTGCCAGCGCTCAAGATGATCATCGTCGACGAGGAGCACGACCCCAGCTACAAAAGTCAGGAGGGAGCACGGTATTCGGCGCGCGATCTGGCGGTCTACCGGGCCCGGCTGGAGGGCGCCAAGGTCCTGCTGGGATCGGCCACGCCTTCGTTGGAGTCATGGCACCACAGTCGGCCAGTCGCAGAAGGTGGTCGCTATGTTCGCTTGCACATGCCCAGTCGCATTGGCCAGCATGCCAGCCTGCCGTTGGTGCGCCGGGTCGACATGAACCATCAGCCAAAAAGATGCGTGATTGCCCCGCCCCTGCTGGAGGCGATTGCACAGCGGGTGGCGCGTGGTGAGCAGAGCCTGGTGTTTCTGAATCGCCGTGGTTACGCGCCGGTGCTGCATTGCGCCGATTGCGACTGGAAAAGTGAATGTCCGCATTGCAGCGTCTACCGGGTTTTTCACAAGATAGACCGAACCCTGCGCTGTCACCATTGTGGCTACACCGAGCGCGTGCCACGCGCCTGCCCGGCCTGCGGCAATCCGGACATTGCACCCATGGGGCGCGGAACTGAAAGGCTCGAAGAACACCTGGCTGAATTGCTGGCGGATGTGCGCCGGGCCAATTCGATCAGTGCGCAGTGGCCTGACGGCGAGCCAGTGCGCATCGCCCGCATTGACGCCGACAGCACCCGACTCAAGGGCGAACTTGAATCGCACTTGGCCCGTGTTCATGCGGGCGAAGTCGACGTACTGGTAGGCACGCAAATGATTGCCAAGGGGCACGACTTTCGACGCATCACCCTGGTGGCTGCGATCAACCCGGATGGGGCCCTGTTCTCCAGCGACTTCCGCGCCGCCGAGCGACTGTTTGGTTTGCTGATGCAGGCCGGTGGCCGCGCCGGGCGCGACGCTGACATCAGCGCGCAAAGCGAGATGTGGCTGCAGACCTTTCATCCCAGGCATCCCCTGTTTGAAGCCCTGAAACGCCACGACTACCCGGCTTTCGCCGCCAGGCAGCTCCAGGAGCGTGAGCAGGCCGCCATGCCGCCTTTCAGTTTTCAGGCGCTGGTGCGTGCCGAGGCGCGCACGCAGGAAGTGGCTCAGGGTTTTCTGCTTGCTGCCAGCGCTGGCGCGGCCACCTTGCCCGATGTCGGGCAACTGAGCGGTCGGATCACGCTTTACCCGCCAGTGCCCATGAGCATTCAGCGTGTTGCCAATGTGGAGCGGACCCAGATGCTGATCGAGAGCCCCTCGCGCACGGCACTGCAAAATTTCCTGTCAACCTGGCAGGGCGTGCTGCACACGACGCGCCAGGGCAGCGAAGGTCGCGGCCTGATCCGCTGGGCCATCGACGTCGATCCCTTATTGATCTGATAGCTTGCGGGACAGACCAGGATTTGCAAAGCAAATTTGCTCTGCCCCAACTCAAAAGGGGATATTCAAAGATGTCAGGCGAGCCAGTTGACAGCGAGGGAAAAGGTCAAAAATGCCGTCGCCGTTGACAGCAGAATGATGCGGGCAATGCGTCCGTTGTCAGCGTCGAACCGCTCGGCCAGCAGTGACACATTGCTGGCGCTTGGCAAGGCGGCAGCCAGTACCATCACCGTCAGGGCAAACTGGCTCAAGGGCAGGCCCAGTGCGATGATTGCTTTTCCTGTTGCAAGCACCAGCAGCGGATGCAGCAACAACTTGATGGCAGCCACCGGCAAATAGTCGCGCAGGGGAATCGGCGCGTGCTTCTGCAGTTTGGCCAGCATCTGTGAGCGCGCCAGCACGGCGCCGATGGTGAAGAGCGCAACCGGTGAGGCAGCGTCAGCCAGCAAGCCGACCGTCTGCATGATCGGCTTCGGGAGTTCGAACTGCAAAGCTGAAGCCAGTGCACCCAGCAGAATGGACCAGGGCAGGGGATTGGTGGCAACGCCCTTGAGTGCTTTGCTGGCCGCTTTGCTGGCACCGTGCTGGTCCGCACCATCGAGCCGGGACAGCGCGATGCACAGGGAACTGGTGATCACCATGTCGACCAGCATGGTCAGAATCACAGGGCCGGCGGCGGGCGGACCGAGCAGGGCCACCAGCAAAGGCACGCCCATGAAGCCGGTATTCGGAAAAGCCGCGACCAAGGCGCCAAACGACGCATCGTTCCAGCCGATGCGCGCGTTCCTGCTGACGGCTATAGTGATCGCCACGACGATCAGGGCGCATACCGTCCAGGTAGAAAAGACACCTGCATCGAGCAGGCGCGCCAGAGGCATGCTGGCCCCCAAGCGGTACAACATGCAGGGCAGGGCAAAAAACAGGACAAAGCCGTTCAGACCCGCAATAGCCTCCAGTGGCAGCATGCGACGACTCGCCGCCAGGTAGCCACAAAGAACCAGCGCGAAGAAAGGAAAGGTGACAAAGAATATTTGCAGCACAGTCGCTATTGTCTCTAAAGAAAGTGCCTAATAATCGACGCCACCTACCTGTCTGACGACGCCATGACGCAAATTCCGGTTCACCCCTTCCAGTCCAAGCCCTTCTTGGTGCGCTTCGCTCTGGCCCGACCCCGGCTTTTGCTGTCCGCGGTTTTGGGGCTGGCAATCACCCTGTTGCTGCCCGCGACACTGGCGCATCAGACGGTGACACGGTCCATCATCGGTTGGAATTTTGGCGCCTGTTTTTACCTCGTACTTTCAATGCGCATGATGTTCTGGTCAAGCCACGAAAGCATGCGAAAACGTGCCCTGCTGCAGGATGAGGGGCGTATTCTGGTCCTGATTCTCGTCGTGCTCGCTGCATTGATGTGCATTGGCGCTATCGTCGCCGAACTGGTTGTGGCCAAGGAACTCCACGGACTGGTTCGTTCGGCGCACATCGGGCTGGCGGCACTGACCATTGTTTCCTCCTGGGCCTTCACGCAAGTGATGTTTGCCTTGCACTACGCACACGACTACTACGCCAGCGAGTCGCGTGCTCAGCCCGGCGGACTCAACTTTCCTGGCGGACACGCGCCTGATTACGGTGACTTTCTCTACTTTTCCTGCGTCATTGGAACCTCCGGCCAAACCGCTGATGTCAGCTTCAGCAACCGTACAATGCGCCGCACCGGTCTGGCGCATTGCGTGCTGGCTTTTTTCTTCAATACCACGCTGCTTGCCTTGACCATCAATATCGCGTCCGGTTTGTTCTGAGTTGATGTCTGCGCCTGCGTCGACCGGCCTGAACCTGGCCCAACAAGAAGCTGTCAACTTCATGCACGGTCCCTGCCTGGTGGTGGCCGGTGCCGGCTCGGGCAAGACACGCGTCATCACGCACAAGATTGGCCGCCTGATCCAGGCCGGTCTGGAGCCCGGTCGCATTGTGGCGATCACCTTCACCAACAAGGCGGCTGCCGAGATGCGTGAGCGCGCCAGGTCCCTGATTGGCAAGCCCGCTAAAGAGGTGGTGATCTGCACCTTTCATGCGCTGGGCGTGCGCATGTTGCGCCAGGACGGTGCCGCGCTCGGGCTGAAACCCAACTTTTCCATTCTCGACAGCGACGACGTCACCAGCATCCTGAAAGACGCGGGCGGTACCGTCGACGCCGCCACGGCGCGCACCTGGCAGTGGACCATCAGCCTATGGAAGAACCAGGGCCTGAACGCGCAAGCTGCCGCTGCATTGGCCGCTGACGACAACCAGCGCATCATCGCCCGTGTCATGGCGCACTACGAGGAGCGGCTCAGCGCTTACCAGAGCGTGGACTTTGACGACCTGATCAGTCTGCCGCTCAAGTTGCTGCAGGAGCATGAAGCGGTGCGCCAGAAGTGGCAGGCTTTGGCCGGTCACGTCCTGGTGGACGAATACCAGGACACCAATGCCACGCAGTACGACTTTTTAAAGCTGCTGGTGGCAGGCAAGCCGGCAGCCCAGGCACGGTTTACTGCGGTCGGTGATGATGACCAGTCGATTTACGGCTGGCGCGGCGCTACGCTGGACAATCTGAAGAAACTGCCCATCGACTTTCCGGCGCTGAAGGTCATCAAGCTGGAGCAGAACTACCGCTCCACCAGTGCCATCCTGCGTGCGGCCAACAACGTGATTGGTCCGAATCCGAAGTTGTTTGTTAAAAATCTATGGAGCGATCTCGGAGAGGGTGAGCCGGTGCGCGTGCTCGACGCCGACAGCGAGGAGCACGAGGCCGAGCGTGTGGTGGCGCGGGTGCAAAGCCTGCGCGCCGGCAACAGCGCCAGCAGTGGCCCGCAGTCGCTGGATTTCAAGGACTTTGCAGTGCTCTACCGGGCCAACCACCAGGCCAAGATGTTCGAGAAAGCGCTGCGCAAGGCGGCTATTCCGTACAAGGTTTCCGGTGGCACCAGTTTCTTTGACCGCGCCGAGATCAAGGATCTGTGCGCCTGGTTTCGCCTGTGGATCAACAACGATGACGATCCGGCCTTCTTGCGAGCGGTGACGGTTCCCAAGCGTGGCATCGGGCACCAGACGCTCGCGCAGCTCGGTGCCTTTGCCAGCAAATACCGGGTGAGCCTGTTTGAGGCCCTGTTTTCGTCCTCTTTGGGCAGTGCGCTCAGCAGCAAAGCCGTCGGCAGTTTGCACGAGTTTGGCCGCTACGTGAACGATCTGGAGTTTCGCGCCCGTCACGCGCTGGGCGCTCAGGCAGCTGGGGAATTTCTGCTCGATTGGTTGAAGGAAATCAGCTACGAGCAGCACCTGTACGACGGCGAGGACAGTGAAAAACTGGCTGCTGCGCGCTGGAGCAATGTGGTCGATTTCTGCGACTGGATGTCGGCCCGCTGTGGTGGTCAGATCGAGGATGTGGCAGGCGTTGACGGCCTAGGCGAAATCAAGTCGCTACTTGAGGTGGCGCAGACCGTCTCCCTGCTGTCGACCATCAACGAACGCGAGACCGAGCAGAACGTGCTCACGCTGTCGACCCTGCACGCTGCCAAGGGTCTGGAGTGGCCGCACGTGATGTTGGTTGGCGTCACCGAGGGCATGCTGCCCTTCAAATTGGGTGATGATGCCAACCCCGGTGGCCGCGCCGACGGTGTCATGAGTGAAGGCATTCTGGAGCGCTTGCAGGAAGAGCGGCGCCTGATGTACGTCGGTATCACGCGGGCTAAAGCCAGCCTGGCGGTGAGTTGGACGCGCAAGCGCAAGAAAGGGCGTGAGATGATCGCTGCTCAACCCAGCCGCTTTATCGCCGAGATGGCACTGGACAAAAACACTGTGCGCGAGGATCCGCGTGAGAAGCTCAGGGCGCTGCGTGCGGAGTTTGCCAAGCGAGCGCAGGACAGTGCAGCGGCACTGCTCGCTCCCCCTGCTGGCGTCGCACTGAAGAAATAGAATGCCGGCAAAGCAGAAACCGGACTTATCCTTGGGCCCATGACTTGCTCTGATGCGCTGGAACTCGCACTGTCGCGCCAAGGCCGGCATGCGCACATGCTGTTGCAGATTCTGCGCGAATTGCAATCTGCACTAGGTTGGCTGTCGCGATCGACACTGAGCCAGGTGGCTACGGCGCTGGACCTGAGCCTGGCGCATGTGCAAGGTGTGGCCGAGTTCTACCGCTTTCTGCACACGCGCCCCGTCGGCGCGTACCGCGTTCTTTTCAGCGACAACGTGACCGACCGCATGCGTGGCAGCGAGGCGCTGATGGCGGAGCTTTGCCAGCGTCTGGGTGTTGTGCCAGGTGAAGTCAGCAAGGATGGGCTGGTGAGTGTGGACAAAACGTCCTGCACCGGTTTGTGCGACCAGGGCCCGGCCATCCTGATCAATCACCACCAGGTCGTGACACGCCTGGACAGCGACCGTGTGGCGCTGCTCGCCGACCTGATCTTCGCGCGCGTGCCTCCTGCGCAGTGGCCGGCGCAATGGTTTGCGGTACAGGACAACATCCACCGCGCCGAGGTGCTGCTGGGTGAGCCCCTCGCGCCAGGACTGGCGTTGGCCGCAGCGCTGGAGCGCGGGGCCGAGGCAACGTTGGGTGAGATCAAGACATCGGGACTGCGTGGCCGCGGCGGCGCCGGTTTTGCGACCGCACTCAAATGGGATTTGTGCCGCCAGGCCCCCGGCGCGCAGCGATTCGTGGTCTGCAACGCCGACGAAGGCGAACCCGGCACCTTCAAGGACCGGGTGCTGCTGAGCCGCTTTGCCGACGCCGTGTTCGAGGGCATGACGGTGGCCGCCCACGTGATCGGCGCGCGTCGCGGCTTTCTCTATCTGCGTGGCGAGTACCGCTACCTGCTCGAAGCCCTGCAGTCGGTATTGCAGCGCCGGCGTGCGGCGCGACTGCTGGGCAGCGCGATCCTGGGACGCAGCGGATTTGACTTTGACATTGACATCCACATCGGCGCCGGGGCCTATGTGTGTGGGGAAGAATCGGCGCTGATCGAGTCGCTCGAAGGCAAGCGCGGCACACCGCGCATCCGCCCGCCGTTTCCGGTGCAGCAGGGCTATCTGGGTTTTCCGACGGTGGTCAATAACGTCGAGACTTTCTGCGCAGCGAGCCGGATTGCGCTGCGCGGGGGCGCCTGGTGGTCAGGGATAGGCACGGCGCAGTCGAGCGGCACCAAGATCCACTCGGTCTCGGGCGACTGCCAGCGACCGGGCCTCTACGAATACCCGTTCGGTACCACGGTCGAGCAAGTCCTGCAGGACTGCGGGGCGCTGGATGCACAGGCGGTGCAACTGGGCGGCCCTTCCGGCGTCTGTCTTTCGCGT
>CAITQH010000147.1 GCA_903894475.1 uncultured beta proteobacterium | reverse complement strand
GAGACGCTGATCGTGGTCAGTTCCGACCTGTCGCACTTCTTGTCCTACGCACAGGCGCAGGTGATCGACCGCCAGACAGCGCAGGAAATCATGAACTTCAAGAGCGTTATCACGCACCAGCAGGCCTGTGGTGCAACACCGGTCAACGGTTTGCTGCTGGCGGCGCGCCGCCATGGCCTGAAGCCCGAGTTGCTCGGCCTGTGCAACTCCGGCGACAGTGCGGGTGACAAGGGTCGCGTGGTGGGCTATGCGTCCTTCGCGTTTGCAAGGCCATCGCTCGGTGAACTCCTGCTGCCCATTGCGCGTGCTGCCATTGCCAGTGCGCTGGGCCTTGGCGCTCAGGCGCCTGAGGATGCATCGTGCTTGCTGGACCCCGGTGCCTGCTTTGTCACGCTGACGCAGCGCGGGCAACTGCGTGGCTGCATCGGCTCGCTGGAGGCGCGGCGCTCGCTGCTGGCTGATGTCAAGGCGAACGCCGTTGCTGCGGCGCTGCAGGATCCGCGCTTTGCGCCTTTGACACCGGGCGAACTTGCGCTGACCCGCGTCGAAGTGTCCTTGCTCTCGCCTCTGCAGGAAATGCATTTTGCCAGCCAAGCCGATGCGCTGGCGCAACTGCGCCCTGGCATCGATGGCATCGTGCTTTCGTCCGGCCGGCATCGCAGCACTTTCCTGCCGCAAGTCTGGGAACAGTTGCCGGGCGCAGCCGAGTTCATGGCGCAACTCAAGCGCAAGGCCGGTCTGGCAGCAGATTTCTGGGATCCAGCGGTCCGGTTGCAACGCTACAGTGTGGCCAAGTGGCAGGAGGCCCTGCCGGCATGACGCAGCCACCCGCGTACCCGGCGCGCTACTGGCATCAGCATGAGGATGGGCGCATCCAGTGCGACCTGTGCCCGCGCGACTGCAAACTGCATGAAGGCCAGCGCGGTGCCTGCTTTGCGCGCGCGCGTCAGGGCGAGCAAATGATCCTGACCACCTACGGCCGGTCTTCGGGCTTTTGCATCGATCCGATCGAGAAAAAGCCGCTGAACCAGTTCTATCCCGGCAGCAGCGTCCTGTCCTTCGGCACGGCCGGCTGCAACCTGAACTGCAAGTTCTGCCAGAACTGGGACATCAGCAAGTCGCGCGACATGGACCGGCTGATGGATCAGGCATCGCCCGAAACGATTGCCGATGCCGCCACGCAACACGGTTGCAAGAGTGTTGCCTTCACCTACAACGACCCCGTCATTTTTGCCGAGTATGCGATGGATGTGGCCGATGCCTGCCACGCGCAGGGCGTTCAGACGGTGGCCGTAACCGCGGGCTATATGCACGAGCAGGCGCGGCGCGATTTTTTCAGCAGGATGGACGCTGCCAATGTCGACCTGAAAGCCTTCACCGAAGATTTCTACGTCAAGCTCACCGGCGCGCATCTGCAGCCGGTGCTGGATACCCTGATTTACTTGCGGCGCGATACGCGCGTCTGGTTTGAAATCACCACCTTGCTGATTCCGGGCTATAACGATTCGGACCCTGAGATCAGCGCCATGTGTCGCTGGATCGCTCGGCATCTGGGAAGCGATGTGCCGCTGCATTTCTCGGCCTTTCACCCGGACTACAAGATGCCCGATGTGAGCGCCACGCCGTTGGCGACACTGGTCAGGGCGCGCAACATCGCGCTGCAGGATGGACTGCACTTTGTTTATACCGGCAATGTGCGCTATGAGGCGGGCGATACCACCTATTGCGCCAATTGCCACGCCCCGCTGATTGTGCGCGACTGGTACCTGATCAACCAATACCGGATCAATCCTCAAGGACAATGCACGAACTGCGGTGCTGCGTTGGCTGGCCGCTTTGATGCGCAGGTCGGAAACTTCGGGCGTCAGCGCGTTGCTGTCACGCTTCATCAAGCCGGTAGTTAGGGAACATTCCCGAAATGATGAAATGTCTATCCTCGAACAGCTTGCGGGGAGGATCAGGCTGGCGAGGCACTCGGCTCCGCGGCTGTCTCCCGACCAGCCAGATCCCACCTGTGTTCGCCAATCCGGCGAAGCCGAACTATTCGGTCGCTGCGCCGCCGAGCTTCAGGAAGTCTCCATCCTTGCCCAGCGACAGCAAGCCGCTTTGTGCATAGATGCCCAGTTTGGCGCGCGTATCCACGATGTCGAGGTTGCGCATGGTGAGTTGGCCGATCCGGTCGGCTGGCGAGAAGGGTGCGTCTTCCACCTTTTCCATGCTCAGGCGCTCGGCTGCATAAGTGAGGTTGGGTGAAGTGGTGTTCAGAATCGAGTAATCGTTGCCACGCCGCAATTCCAGGCTCACTTCACCCGTGACGGCACTCGCCACCCAGCGCTGCGCTGTCTCGCGCAGCATGATGGCCTGCGGGTCAAACCAGCGGCCCTGGTACAACAGACGGCCGAGCTTGCGACCGTTGTCTCGGTACTGCTCGATCGTGTCCTCGTTGTGGATGCCGGTGATCAGTCGCTCGTAAGCGATGAACAGCAGCGCCAGACCGGGGGCCTCGTAGATACCGCGGCTCTTGGCCTCGATGATGCGGTTTTCGATCTGGTCACTCATGCCCAGACCATGGCGCCCGCCAATGCGGTTTGCTTCCATGATCAGTGATACCAGATCGTCGTACTCGACGCCGTTCAATGCGACCGGTCGGCCTTCTTCAAAGCGCAGCGTGACTTCCTCGCGCGCCACGGTGACTTCGTCTTTCCAGAAAGCCACACCCATGATCGGGTTGACGATTTTGATGCCGCTGCTCAACTGCTCCAGATCCTTAGCTTCGTGCGTGGCGCCCAGCATGTTGGAGTCTGTTGAGTAGGCTTTCTCCGCCGACATCTTGTAGCCAAAGCCGGATTTGGTCATGAAAGCCGACATCTCGGCGCGCCCACCCAACTCGTCAATGAACAATTGATCAAGCCAGGGCTTATAGATTTTGAGAGATGGATTGGTTAGCAGGCCGTAGCGATAGAAGCGCTCGATGTCGTTGCCCTTGAACGTGCTGCCGTCACCCCAAATGTTCACGTCGTCTTCCTTCATCGCCGCGACCAGCATGGTGCCGGTTACCGCTCGCCCAAGCGGGGTGGTGTTGAAGTAGGTCACCCCTGCTGTGGAGATGTGGAAAGCGCCGCTCTGCAGGGCGGCAATGCCTTCGGAGGCCAACTGGCTGCGGCAGTCGACGAGACGTGCTGCCTGGGCGCCGTACTGCAGCGCCTTGCGCGGGATCTCGTCATAGTCGGTTTCATCGGGCTGGCCGAGATTGGCCGTATACGCGTAGGGAATGGCCCCCTTTTGTTTCATCCAGTGCAGTGCAGCGCTGGTATCAAGGCCGCCGGAGAAAGCGATTCCGACTTTTTGACCGATGGGAAGGTTTTGAAGAATGGTGGCCATGTTGTGTGCTGTGCAGTTTGAGCTAAGCGGCGATTTTAGGCGACCCAAATGCTGGCCAACGACGGAGCTCGGCGACAATGGCGGTCACGATGTTCACGCAAGCTCAAACTCTAGACCAATGGCTGGCCCACTGCGAGCGCCTGCACCCCAAGAACATCGACATGGGCCTGCAGCGCGTCAAGGTGGTGGCGCAGCGCATGGGGCTGCGCTTCACATGCCCGGTGATTACCGTGGCGGGTACCAACGGCAAAGGTTCCACCTGCGCCATGCTGGAGTCCATTCTGGCGCAGGCAGGCTATCGCACCGGGGTCTACACATCGCCGCATCTGGTCCATTTCGAGGAGCGCCTGCGGCTCTGTGGCGAGCCTGTGGCCAGTGATGATCTGGTAACTGCCTTTGCCGCGGTAGAGCGTGCCCGCTGCCAGGGCAATCCAGAGATCTCGCTCACGTACTTTGAGTTTTCAACGCTCGCCATGTTGGCTGTCATGGTTCGCGCCAAACTCGACGTGGTGATTCTTGAAGTCGGTTTGGGCGGACGGCTCGATGCGGTCAACGTCATTGAACCCGACTGCGCAGTCATTACCAGCATAGACCTTGACCACATGGAATTTCTGGGTCCCGACCGGGAGTCGATTGGTCTGGAGAAGGCCGGCATCATGCGCACCGGCCGACCGGTGATTGTGAGCGATCCGCTACCGCCACAAAGTTTGCTTGACCATGCGGTTGAAATCGATGCAGATCTATGGCGCCTGGGGGTCGATTTCAACGTGTCGGGTGATCGGCAGCAATGGGCCTGGGCTGGCCGTGGTCGGCGCTACAGCGGTCTGGCGTATCCGGCACTGCGCGGTGCCAACCAGTTGCTCAACGCGGCCGGTGTGTTGGCCGCGCTGGCGGCATTGCGCGAACGCTTGCCGGTCAGCGCGCAGGCGGTGCGCAGCGGTTTGGCACTAGTAGAACTGGCCGGTCGCTTTCAGGTCATCGCCGGCCAGCCGATACTGGTGCTTGACGTGGCGCACAACCCTCATGCAGTCGCTGCGCTGACCGCCAATCTCGATGAGATGGGCTATTTTCCTCGTACCCATGCGGTTTTTGGTGCCATGGTGGACAAGGATCTGGCGGCCATGCTGGGCCGAATCAACCCCCTGATTGACTGCTGGTATTTCACCAATCTACCCACTGCGCGCGCGCAGTCTGCGCAGCGTTTGCTGGAACTGTGGCGTGCTCAAAACATCAGAAAAAATGTCACTGCCGAGAGCTACCTGGATCCTGCCCAGGCCCTTCAGGCCGCGATCAAGGTGGCAGACCCCGCTGATAGAATTGTCGTGTTTGGATCGTTCTTCACTGTAGGTGGTGTATTGAAGGACGGGCCACCGCGCTTGCACACACTGCACGTTCCCAATAGTTGAACATCTGACCCTCCACAACATGGCTTTTTTCAAGTTTCGAAAGCGCACGGATGAGCCACCGGCTTTGCCAGTGCCGCCTGAGAGTATCGATGTGATGCGCAAGCGCGCCAAGCATCGTCTGCTGGGTGCGGCTTTGCTCGTGTTGGTAGGAGTGCTCGGTTTCCCCCTGTTGTTTGACAAGCAGCCACGTCCGATTGCGGTCGATATTCCAATCGAAATACCGGATCGCGCCAAAGTTAAGCCGCTCGGCATTCCGGCACCGGTCGTGGCGCCCAAAGCAGAGCAGCCGGCGCCCGCCGCGCCAGCAGCGTCCGCTCCGATCGCGCTACCTGCGGCGACCCCGACGCCCCAGCCCGTGGCGCCTGACAGCACCAAGCCGGCCACCAAGGCCGAGCCTGTCAGCATGCAAAAGCCTGCTTCGGCACCTGCCAAGGCAGATGATGGCGGTAAAGCCCAGGCGCTGCTTGACGGCAGGGACCAGGTCAGGAAAGTCGATGCATCCGAAGCGCGTTTTGTGGTCCAGGTTGGTGCTTTTGCCGATGTGGCCAAAGCGCGCGAGGTGCGCCAGAAGTTGGAGCATGCTGGTTTGAAGACCTACACCCAGGTTGTGGAAACGAAGGATGGGCGCCGGATTCGTGTGCGTGTCGGTCCATTTGCGGAAAAGTCAGACGCCGACAAGGCGGCAGACAGGATCAAGAAGCTCAATCTGCAGGCGGCGACGCTGAGCCTGTAGCAGAGTCCAGCAACAATGTCCGAGATCGCAATCGACTCGATTTTCGCGTTGCTGCTGCTGGCGTCGATGGCATTGGGTGCGTTGCGAGGCCTGTTCTACGAAGTCCTCTCATTGTTGAACTGGATTGCTGCGTTCATGTTGTCGCAATTGCTGGCAGCGGATGTTGCCGAGAAGTTGCCGATGAGCGGAGTCAATGAGCCGATTCGAATTGCTGTGGCATTTGTGTTGATCTTCGTGGTTGCTGCGTTTGCCGGAGGCCTGCTTGCAAGAACGATCCAGAAACTCACCGCCAAAGCCGGCTTGCAATCGACAGATCGGTCCCTGGGGGCATTGTTTGGTGTCTTGCGGGGTGTGATCGTATTGCTTGCCTTAACCGTGGCGATCGGTATGACGCAGTTCAGGAACAGCGGATGGTGGAAGGAATCCATGGGAGTCGGTATCGCGCTGGCAGCGCTCCAGAATTTGAAACCGCTGCTGCCTGAAAATATTGGAAAGTACTTGCCCTAATGTGTGGAATCGTCGGCGTTGTCAGCAGCGCACCTGTCAATCAGCTTATCTATGATGCCCTGCTGCTGTTGCAGCACCGGGGTCAGGACGCGGCTGGCATTGTGACGCAACAGGAGCGCAAATTCTTTATGCACAAGGCCAAGGGCATGGTGCGCGACGTGTTTCGCACCCGTAACATGCGGTCGCTGCCGGGCAACTGCGGTCTGGGCCAGGTGCGTTACCCGACCGCGGGCAACGCCTACAGCGAGGAAGAGGCGCAGCCCTTTTACGTCAACGCACCGTTTGGTATCGTGCTGGTACATAACGGCAACCTGACCAATGCGCAGGCACTCAAAGCCGAACTCTTCAGTACTGACCACCGGCACATCAACACCGAAAGCGACTCCGAGGTTCTGCTCAATGTGCTGGCCCATGAGATCGAGAAAACGACGCGCGGTTTTCCGTTGCAGCCGCAAGATGTGTTTGATGCAGTGCGCCGCGTGCATCTTCGTGTCAGAGGCTCTTACGCCGTCATCGCCATGATTGCGGGCCACGGGGTGCTCGCTTTTCGGGATCCTTTTGGCATTCGGCCCCTGTGTCTGGGTCGTGGCGAGGGCACCGTCGTGATTGCCAGCGAATCGGTGGCGCTGGAAGGGACATCCCACAAATTGGAACGCAACGTCCTTGCGGGCGAGGCCATCTTCATTGATCTCCAGGGAAGACTGCATGCCCAGCAGTGTGCCCAAAATCCGACGCTCAATCCCTGCATCTTCGAATATGTTTATCTGGCGCGTCCGGACTCGGTGATGGATGGAATTTCGGTTTACCAGGCACGCCTGAATCTGGGCGAAACGCTGGCCCAGCGAGTCATTTCCAAGGTACCACCAAACGAGATTGACGTGGTGATTCCGATACCGGAGTCGAGTCGGCCCAGCGCTGCACAATTGGCCCAGTTGCTGGGTTTGCCGTACCGCGAAGGTTTCGTCAAGAACCGCTACGTCGGGCGCACCTTCATCATGCCGGGTCAGTCGGTGCGCAAGAAATCAGTGCGTCAAAAACTCAACGTCATTGCCAGCGAATTCAAGGGCCGCAACGTGCTGCTGGTGGACGATTCGATTGTGCGCGGCACCACCAGCCGCGAGATTGTGCAGATGGCACGCGATGCCGGTGCGCGCAAGGTTTACATGGCCAGTGCCGCGCCACCAGTGCGTTATCCCAATGTCTACGGCATCGATATGCCAACGCCCGATGAGTTGGTGGCACACAACCGCAGCGTCGAGGAGATTCGGCAACTCATTGGCTGCGACGCGCTGATCTATCAGGATGTCGATGGCATGAAGAAAGCGATTGGCTCTCTTAACCCCAACATCACAGGTTTTGACGCGTCGTGCTTTGACGGCGTCTATGTAACCGGCGACATCACAGCGGCAGACATTGCTCGCCTCAATTCCAATCGGGTCGGACTGGAGGAGGGGGCTGATGACAACTCCCGCCTGGCGCTACCCAATCACGAAGAGTGAAGATGACTCACAAAGAAACCCCTGACGCCCTGCATCCGGACACGCTGGCGGTGCGTGCGGCTGTGGCGCGCAGCCAGTACGGAGAAAACTCCGAGGCCCTGTACCTTACCAGCGGCTATGTGCAGCCGTCGGCTGCAACGGCGGCCCGGCGCTTTAATGGCGACGAGGATGGCTTTACCTATGGCCGCTACGGCAACCCCACCGTAGCCAGCTTCGAGCAGCGACTGTCCGCGATGGAGGGCAGCGAGGCTGCGATTTCCACTTCCTCCGGTATGGCAGCCATCCTCATGATGTGCATGGCACTGCTGAAGAGCGGTGACCACATCGTCTGTTCTCGGTCGATGTTTGGCTCGACCATCAAACTGATCGGGACCGACCTGGCGCGTTTCGGTGTGGAGTCAACTTTTGTGCCGCAGACCGAACTTGATGACTGGAAGGCGGCGCTGCGCGGCAACACACGCCTGCTGTTCGCCGAGACGCCGACCAACCCCTTGACTGAAGTCTGCGACATCGCGGCGTTGGCCGGGATGGCGCATCAGGCTGGCGCGTTGCTCGCCGTGGACAACTGCTTTGCCACACCTGTGCTGCAGCGCCCGCTGACCCTGGGTGCTGACATCGTCATGCACTCGGGCACCAAATACCTCGATGGCCAGGGTCGCGTGATGGCTGGCGCCCTGTGCGCGAGCGCAGAGTTGGTTACTGAAAAATTCTTGCCGATACTCAAGAGCGCCGGCATGACGCTGGCTCCCTTCAACGCCTGGGTCGTACTCAAGGGGCTGGAGACGCTCGACATCCGCATGCGCGCACAGGCTACGCAGGCGCTGGAGTTGGCGCAGTGGCTGGAGCAGCATCCGGCCGTGCGGCGGGTCTTTTACCCTGGTCTGCCCAGTCACCCGCAGCATCGACTGGCGATGGCCCAGCAATCGGGCATCGGCGGCGCCGTGCTGTCGTTTGAGGTCAGGGCCGGCAGCCCCGAACAGGCGCGCGCGCGCGCCTTCCATGTGCTTGACAGCATGCAACTGCTGTCACTGTCGACCAACCTCGGCGACACCAAGACCCTGGCTGCGCACCCGGCAAGCACCTCGCATGGACGATTGACCGAGGCGCAGCGCCAGTCAGCTGGCATTGGCCAGGGTCTGATCCGCGTCGCGGTCGGACTTGAGCATCTTGGCGATATTGAAAACGACTTGTCACGGGGCCTCGGTAGCCTGGACGCACTGAAATGACCCAAAGAACCCGCACTCGCTTTGCCCCTTCGCCCACTGGCTTTATCCATCTGGGCAACATTCGCTCGGCCTTGTACCCATGGGCTTTTGCACGCGCCACCGGTGGCGACTTTATTCTGCGTATTGAAGATACTGACCTGGAGCGCTCAACGCAGGCCGCTGTCGATGTCATCATCGAGGGCATGTCGTGGCTGGGACTGGACTTTGATGAAGGCCCGTTTTACCAGATGCAGCGCATGGAGCGCTACAAGACTGTGCTGGCAGAGTTGCAGGCTGCCGGTCATGTTTACCCGTGCTACACGAGCGTGGCCGAACTCGACGCCTTGCGCGAGCGCCAGATGGCAGCCAAGGAAAAGCCGCGGTACGACGGCACCTGGCGCCCGGCAACCGGCAAGACACTGCCAGCGGTTCCAACTGGCGCGCAACCCGTGCTGCGCTTCAAGAACCCGCAGACCGGCTCGGTCATCTGGGACGACAAGGTCAAGGGACGCATCGAGATCAGCAATGACGAGTTGGATGACCTGGTGATCGCTCGTCCTGACGGCACTCCTACCTATAACTTCTGCGTTGTGGTGGATGACATTGACATGGCCATCACGCACGTCATTCGGGGTGACGACCACGTCAACAACACGCCACGTCAGATCAATATCTTTCATGCGATTGGCAAAGAGCCCCCGGTTTATGCGCATCTGCCTACGGTGCTGAATGAGCAGGGCGAGAAGATGAGCAAGCGCAACGGCGCCAAACCCGTAACCCAGTACCGTATCGAAGGCTTTTTGCCGGATGCGATGGTCAACTACTTGGCGCGCCTGGGTTGGAGCCATGGTGATGAAGAAATCTTCAGCCGCGAGCAGTTTTTGCAGTGGTTCAATCTGGACCACCTGGGTCGCAGTGCGGCGCAGTTTGACGAGGCCAAATTGCGATGGGTGAACGCCCAGCATCTCAAGGCCATGAGCGACGATGAACTGGCGATCTTGGTGCAGGAGCAATTGCAGCGTCGCGGCATCGTCGGCGATGTGCGCTTGAGCCGGATCTGCGCATTGTTCAAGGACCGCAGCGATACCACAGTGGTGCTGGCAGACTGGGCCGAGCGCTTTTACGGCGACGTTGCGCCCAAACCGGAGGAAATCGCGCAGCATGTGACCGAAGTAGTCAAGCCAGCACTCCAACTATTGCTTGAAAAGCTGGCATCCTGTGCTTGGGATAAAGCGTCAATTGCATTGGTTATCAAGGAAGTGCTGGTCGCGTGCGGCATCAAAATGCCGCAGTTGGCGATGCCGGTGCGAGTGCTCGTGATGGGGACGGCGCAAACACCATCGCTGGACGCGGTGCTGGAACTCAGCGCGCGCGAAATAGTGCTGGAGCGATTGCGGAGAGCCTGACAATTCAAGCTATAATTTGAGGCTTGAAAGTTGAAAACGCCTGAAAGTTTTTGAATCCGGCTTCTGCTGGTATCGAGGGGGTATAGCTCAGCTGGGAGAGCGCTTGCATGGCATGCAAGAGGTCAGCGGTTCGATCCCGCTTACCTCCACCAAAATTTTCAGGAAGGAAGTCCACAGGTTACGACCCCATCGTCTAGAGGCCTAGGACATCACCCTTTCACGGTGAGTACCGGGGTTCGAATCCCCGTGGGGTCGCCAAGCTGTAGCGCTTGGCTCGTAAGAGCGAAAGCTATCTACCAGGAGTGGTAGTTCAGTTGGTTAGAATACCGGCCTGTCACGCCGGGGGTCGCGGGTTCGAGTCCCGTCCACTCCGCCATTCAAGATGAATTAACAGTTGTAACTCTATGACTTACAACGATTTTTGTTGATTGAAATAATCTGCCAATCTGGGTGGAAGCATAGCTGAAAGCACACCGTCCTTGACGATAAAGTGGTGATAAAGTGCGGCGGCGGAGTGCAAGCCGGCCAAGCACATAATGGCATCGCCGAGAAATTTATGCACCTCGCCCCAGTCCACCAGTTTCGCGACTGCAGAGTTGGCGATCATGGGCATCTGGTCCACTCGTATGCCGCCAAGCAGCGTAAGGGGATGAACCTCACTGCCGAGCGCCAGAAAAGCCGTCGCCGGCAGGGCCAATAGAAGTGCCCACAGCGCAATACGCACAAGTTTGGCAGTCGATTGCATCCAGTTCGCCATCGCAAACTGAGGCGCGACAGGGCGAAACGCTACCCAGATGAGACGTAATACGGTCAATACGAAAACTGCCATCCCTAGCGATTCGTGCCAGACAATATCACTTCGGCTTGCCGGGTCGACTCCGTTGCGCAAGAGTCGACCGAAACCCTCGGGTCCGAGGATAAAGGCAGTAGTCACGACTATGGCTGTAAGCCAATGGAGTGCTCGGCTGAGGAAGTCGTAATGGGAACGGGGTGGTTGATTCACGCCGCCATTTTAAGACTTTGGGCAAGTTGAAATAGTAACTCGCACCTGAATTACTCTCCCCGAAAGCTCATTCTCTTGAGCATCTTACGGGTCGATGAATACGGTTTGACTCGGCTTGGGCCATGACCTAGCGTTGCGGGTAAATCACCGTGCCGGCGGGTGCTACATGCGAATTGGAAATCACCGGCGTGATTTGCAGCGCAATGGACTGGCCCGGGTCATAGGGCATCTGAACCGAATACTGCTTGCCGGCGTATTCGTAGGCCACGTTGTACGCAACGGTGCGGTTCTCGTAAAAATTCTGCATCCGGCAGCGCTGCACGGTTTGTGACTGGCTTTGTGGCGCACCTTCGATGCTGTCGCCGACGACGGCGCCACCGATGAGGCCCAGCATGGTGGCTGCCGTCTTGCCATTGCCACCACCCACTGCATTGCCCATCGCACCGCCGGCGATCGCGCCCATCAGCGCGCCGGCACCCGATTTAGGTTGCTGGGTTGTTACCTGTTCAGGGCTGCACACCTGGCGCGGAACGGCCACCTGCTGGATGATGGGCGTTGTAGAAACAACACGCCCCTGTTCCTGTTGTGCCAGAGACAGTCCGCTGGAGGCCAGCGCCGCCGTTAAGAGAAGTAGTTTCTTCATGCTGCTATTTGTTGAGGTTGTACCAGTGAATGAATCATGCACCTGTGAGGGCTGTGCCTTGGGCAAGTTCGGTGAAGCAACGGTAAAGAATGTATCGATTATGGTCGTGGCGTATGGGTGACAACATGATACCGGACGAATTCAGCAGGTAAGTAAAGCTGTTGGCCTATGCCCGTTCAATGCGGATTGTTGAACTCGGTAGACCCTCCGCTGGTCTTGTCTGAATTCTTGTGTTGGTGCCACAGCAGTGCTCGGTTGATACCCAGTCGCTCTGCGACGCGGGCAACTGCCTTCGTAAGCACAATGCCGGCAGAAGCAGTCTTTGCTTCAGGCGTGGCAACGGCTGTCACAGGAATCTCCTTTGCTGCTGAAATGATATTGCCAATATATTTCTACTGGAACATTTGCTGTTTTCGCGCAGGTATTCTTGAAGTTACGGTCGGGCGTAGGTATGTTTGTGGGCATGCTGTCATGCAGTTGGCGCAATGGCAGTGACTGATACTAAAATCAAGAAGGGCCGCTGTGGCGACAAGACTGTCAAACTGTTTGACCGTGCTGGCTTGTTCCTGCAAGCTGACCCCATTGACATTTGTCAGAACCGGGGAACTGATCGGAGCACGGTGGGACAGGCTCGCCGATTCACCGGCGGCTCAGTTGGCTGCTCATCAGGCAAAAAAGAAGGCCCCGCAGGGCCTTTTCCTCTGTAGCGGCGCTGCCGCGAATTTCAGTCGCGCTCACCACCAAAGATGCCAAGCAGGGCCAGCAGGCTCTGGAACACATTGATGATGTCCAGATAGAGTGCCAAGGTGGCGCTGATGTAGTTGGTCTCGCCGCCATCGACGATTTGCTTCAGGTCATAAAGCATGTAAGCGCTGAAGATGCCGATCGCCAGCACCGAGATTACCATCATGCCGGCGCTGGAGCCGACAAAGATGTTGATGATGCCGCCAATCATCAGGGCGATGGCGCCAACGAACAGCCATTTGCCCATGCCGCTGAGGTCGCGTTTGATGACGCTCGACAGGCTGGCCATGACAAAAAACACACCGGCCGTCCCGCCAAAGGCGGTCATGATCAGATCCGGACCGTTCTTGAAACCCAGCACCATGGCGATCATGCGCGAGAGCATCAAGCCCATGAAGAAGGTGAAGCCCAGCAACACTGGCACACCCATGGCGGAATTCTTGGTCTTCTCGATCGCATACATGAAACCGAAAGCTCCGCCCAGAAAGACGATCAGACCGACGCCGCCACCCAGCGAGCGTGTCATGCCGGTGGCTACACCCAGCCAGGCGCCCAGCACAGTAGGTATCAGGCTCAAAGCCAGCAGCCAGTAGGTGTTGCGCAGCACCTTGTTACGCTGCTCGGTGATGGAACCCAGGCCGTAGCTGCGGTCGATCGATTGAACGTTGTCAGTCATGGTCAAAACTCCTAAAGTCATTGGCGAACAAGGGATGCCGTCTGGCACACACGAACTGTCCGGCAAAGTATCTTGCTTTGCGAGCTGAAGATGGTGCGCATTCTAGGGGAATCAAGCTATGCTTGCGCCTTTCTTGTAAAAAAGGCTTGTTCGTGAAGCAAAAATCTTTTCTTGAACTCTCCGATGTCAATGCGATGCTGGCGGCGGCACAGGATGAAGCGGTGAAGAACAACTGGGCCGTGACCATTGCCATTGTTGACGATGGCGGGCATTTACTGGGCTTGCGCCGACTCGACGGTGCGCCTGCCATATCGGCCCATATCGCTCCGGCCAAGGCGCACACGGCGGCGCTGGGCCGACGCGAAAGCAAAGTCTATGAGGATGTGATCAACGGTGGACGCGCCTCATTTCTGAGCGTGCCAGCGTTGCAGGGCATGCTGGAGGGCGGCGTTCCTGTCATGAAGGACGGCCAATGCATAGGTGCAGTGGGCGTGAGCGGTGTCAAATCCAGCGAGGATGCGCAGGTTGCGCGCGCCGCTATTGCTGTGCTGGGGCTGTGAAGGGCCCAGTTTAATAGCCCAGACGCCCGGGCATGATTTCCTGCAGGATGACCGTGGCGATTTCTTCGATCGATTTGGTGGTGGTTGAGAGCCAGCGGATACCTGATCGACGCATCATCGCTTCGGCTTCGCTGACTTCGATCAGACAGTTCTCAAGAGAAGCGTACTTGGAATTGGGTCGGCGCTCGTTACGGATTTCGCTCAGGCGCTTGGGCTGAATCGTCAGACCGAAAAGTTTGCTCTGGTGTTGCAGCAGGGCTGGCGGCAAGTGGCGTCGCTCGAAGTCTTCCGGGATCAGCGGGTAATTGGACGCTTTGAGCCCGTACTGCATGGCCAGGTAGAGTGAGGTGGGGGTCTTGCCGCTGCGACTGACGCCGACCAGAATGACGTCCGACTCGGCCAGATCACGGTGGGATTGCCCGTCGTCATGCGCCAGTGAAAAGTTAATCGCTTCGATGCGCGCCTGGTATTCCTTGCTCTTGCTGGCATCGCTGAATCGGCCGACATGGTGACTTGATTTGAGGTTCAGCTCTGCTTCGAGCGGCATGATGAAGGTGCCAAACATGTCAAGAAGCAGTCCCTGACAGCCATCCGTAATCACTTTGAGCACTTCGGCGTTGACCAGAGTCGTGAAAACAATAGGCCTGTTACCGTCGATCAGCCCGGCGTGATTGATTTCATTGACGGCCCGCAGCGCCATGTCGATGGAGTCGACGAAAGGTAGCCGCAGGTAGCGGAATCTGGTTTCAAACTGCGCAAGGATGGCGGTGCCGAAGGTCTCGGCTGTGATGCCGGTGCCGTCAGAAACAAAGAATACGGTTCTATTGGACATGATGGATCAGGACTTCACAGAGCTGTAACATTTTGCAGGAAACTTCGACATTGTGAATCGCCTGGCCACCTACAATGACAAGCAAGCACCCCAAATTTTTCATGCTCAGCACCGATTCAACGGAACAAGGACAACGCAATGCTGTCTGCATGGGCATCGCAGGCTGTCCGGGGCGTATGGCCCGGCCCCTGGAACCGTTTTTAACTTCTGGAGCTTTTTCATGTCTGCACTATTTGACCCGACTGCACTGGTCGTACCGTTTGAAAACCTGAGGATGTCGGACGTCGATTCGGTTGGTGGCAAGAACGCCAGCCTCGGCGAAATGATCTCGAACCTGCCTGCCGGTGTGCGCGTCCCTACCGGTTTTGCCACCACCGCCCATGCATTTCGACGCTTTCTGGCGTATGGAGATCTGGTTGGCAGAATCAATCAGCTACTGAGTGCCTTGGACACGGAAGACGTGCGCGAGTTGGCCAAAGTGGGGGCGGAAATTCGTTCCCTGGTCGAAGTGCAACCGTTTCCGGCTGATCTGGAACAGGCGATTCGTGCTGCTTTTGTTGAACTCAGCGCAGGCAGCCCACAGGCCTCGTTTGCCGTGCGTTCCTCGGCGACGGCTGAGGATTTGCCCGACGCCTCGTTTGCTGGTCAGCAGGAGACCTTCCTGAACGTCACCGGTATTGACGCTGTAATGCACAAGATCAGGCAAGTGTTTGCCTCTCTGTACAACGACCGCGCGATCAGCTACCGGGTGCACAAGGGCTTCGCCCACGAGCATGTGGCTTTGAGTGCCGGCGTTCAACGCATGGTGCGCTCTGATATAGGCGCGGCGGGCGTCATGTTCACAATCGATACGGAATCAGGCTTTACTGACGTTGTGTTCATCACGTCGAGTTACGGGCTGGGTGAAACCGTGGTGCAGGGAGCCGTGAATCCGGACGAGTTTTATGTCCACAAGCCCATGCTCAAAGCCGGCAAGCTCGCCGTCATCAGTCGCTCTCTGGGCTCCAAACTGATCCAGATGCGATTCACGACAGCACAAGAGAAAGCGCTCAGCGGCGAATTGGTGAAAACCGTCGATGTCCCGACCGAGCAGCGCAACCGCTATTCGCTGACCGACGCCGAGGTGGAGAAGCTGGCACATTACGCTCTGGTGATCGAGCAACACTATGGCCGCGCCATGGATATTGAGTGGGGTAAAGACGGCATCGATGGTGAGCTTTACATTTTGCAGGCACGTCCGGAGACGGTAAAAAGTCAGGCGGCTGGCAAGCTTGAATATCGATACAAGCTCAAGGGCAAGAGCGCAGTGATGGTGGAGGGCCGTGCCATTGGACAGAAGATTGGTACGGGCCCGGTTCGCATCGTGCACAACATCAGCGAGATGGACAAGGTGCAGGTCGGTGACGTGCTCGTGACCGACATGACGGACCCCAATTGGGAACCGGTGATGAAGCGGGCCGCAGCGATTGTTACCAACCGCGGTGGACGGACCTGCCACGCTGCCATCATTGCGCGCGAACTCGGGATACCGGCGGTCGTCGGATGTGGCGACGCCACGGATGTGCTGAAGGAAGGCATGCTGGTGACGGTGAGTTGCGCCGAGGGCGACACCGGTTTCATTTACGACGGCTTGTTGGAAACTGAAGTGACTGAAGTGCAGCGTGGTGTGATGCCAGAGATTGGGGTCAAGATCATGATGAATGTTGGCAACCCACAGCTGGCGTTTGATTTTTGCCAGCTACCCAATGCAGGCGTCGGTTTGGCGCGTCTTGAATTCATCATCAACAACAATATCGGCGTGCATCCGAAGGCGATTCTGGACTACCCGAATATTGATGCCGACCTCAAGAAGGCGGTCGAATCGGTGGCACGCGGTCATGTTTCACCTCGTGCCTTTTACGTTGACCGTGTCGCCGAGGGTGTGGCCACGATTGGCGCGGCGTTCTGGCCCAAGCCGGTGATCGTGCGACTTTCTGACTTCAAGAGCAACGAATACCGCAAACTGGTGGGAGGCAGCCGCTATGAGCCTGAGGAAGAAAATCCAATGCTCGGCTTTCGCGGTGCGGCTCGTTATGTCAGCGCTGATTTTGGTGCTGCGTTTGCGATGGAGTGCGAAGCGCTCAAACGCGTCCGGCAGGACATGGGTTTGACCAATGTGGAGATCATGGTGCCATTTGTTCGTACCGTGAGTCAGGCCAGGAAGGTCACTGAACTGATGGCAGCACAGGGCCTCAAGCGTGGCGAAAACGGCTTGCGCATCATCATGATGTGCGAGATACCGAGCAACGCCATTCTGGCCAACGACTTCCTGCAGTACTTTGACGGATTTTCGATCGGATCCAATGATCTGACGCAACTCACCCTGGGTCTGGATCGTGATTCCGGTCTTGAATTGTTGGCCGCCGATTTTGACGAGCGCGACCCGGCCGTGACGGCTCTCATCAAACTAGCCATTTCTGCCTGCAAATCGCAGGGCAAGTACATCGGCATCTGCGGACAGGGTCCGAGCGACCATCCCGATTTTGCCGAATGGTTGACGGCGCAAGGAATTTCTTCCATCTCGCTCAATCCGGACTCTGTGATCACGACCTGGAAACGGCTGGCTGCGCAGTAGCCATGGCGGCAGGTTTCCGTCTGCAGGGCGGGCTTCTGGTCATCTGGTTCGCGGCGTCTTTCGGCGTCGTGTTCTTTGCCAATGACCTGCAGATGATTATCAACGGCTGGCCATTGGGCTACTGGTTTGCGGCGCAGGGCAGCGTCTTTGTCTTCATCGCCATCGTGGCGGTTTTTGCGTGGCTGGCAAACAGGCGCGAGGGTTCTTCAACTTCCAGCCCAGACCCGCAGTACGAGGCCTACAAGCGACGATTGCATCGCAAATTTGCGCTCTACGTTGTTTGTCTGTTGCTGTTTCTGGCGGCACTGGCGCTGGCAGAAAAGTGGGGTTTGAAGAAATCCTGGGTGGGGGCCACTTTTCTGATTGCCACGGTCAGCCTGTACGCGGCCATTGGCATCTATGGTCGCACCTCTGATGCCGCCGAATACTACGTGGCTGGGCGCAATATTCCTGCACTATATAACGGTATGGCGACAGCAGCGGACTGGATGAGTGCAGCGTCCTTCATCAGCATGGCAGGGGGCCTTTATCTGCAAGGTTTTTCTGGCACGCCGGCGCAGCCCGGCGGCCTGGTTTATGTGCTCGGCTGGACCGGCGGCTTCTGTTTGCTCGCGCTGCTGGTGGCACCCTATTTGCGAGAACTTGGCCTGTACACGGTCCCCGACTATTTTGGTCTGCGTTACGGTGGAAGGTGGCCGAGGATGATTGCCGCGTTCGCGGCGGTATTGTGCTCGTTTACCTACGTCGTGGCGCAGATCTACGGGGTTGGACTCATCGCCTCGCGCCTGACCGGAGTTCAATTTGAAATTGGTATTCTGCTCGGACTCGGTGGTGTGCTGGTTTGCTCCTTCCTGGGCGGCATGAGAGCCGTCACCTGGACCCAGGTGACGCAGTACGTTGTTTTGATTCTGGCTTTTTTGATACCCGTTTCCTGGCTTGCCTATCAGCAGTTGGGTAATCCTCTGGCGCCGTTTGTTTATGGCCAGCAATTGGGAAAGATCACCGCACTTGAAAAGCAGTTGTTGGCGTCGCCGGCTGAACTGCAGGTGACTCACGAATACGCGCGGCGTGCGCGCGATTACGAAGTAAAACTGCAGAACGTTGAGGCCGCGCTGGAAGCCGAACGCAAGGAACTGCGGGAGCGTCTTCGCTTGTTGAATGAGCGCCATGCCGATGAATCGATCGTGGTTCTGGCGCGTCGTGAACTTGCGGCACTACCCAAGGATTCGATCGCGGCGCGCGAGCGCTGGAGTCGCGCCATGCAGGAGAATCAGGAGCGGGCCAAACCACTGGGGGGCATGCCGGCCCATGTCAAGCCTTTTATGGGTGACCCTGGGGGGAGCGCGGACGAACAACAGGCCTTTGAACTCTCCCGGCGCAACTTTCTGGCGTTGATGTTTTGTCTGATGGTTGGCACCGCCGGCTTACCCCATTTGCTGACCCGTTTTTTTACCACACGCACTGTGGCCGAGGCCAGGACCTCGGTTGCCTGGTCCCTGTTCTTCATTGCCCTGCTGTATCTCTCGGCGCCGGCGCTGGCGGTGCTCGTGAAGTTTGAGATCATGAGTCATTTGGTGGGGCAGAATTTCGATTCGCTGCCGGTCTGGATTGCCCAGTGGGCCAAAGTGGATCCGACCCTGATTTCGGTCAGCGACGTCAACGGTGACCATATCCTGCAGTTCTCCGAACTCAAACTTGGCGCTGACATCGTGATGCTGGTGACACCTGAACTCGGTGGCATGCCTTATGTGGTCTCGGGTCTGGTGGCGGCGGGTGGGCTGGCTGCCGCCTTGTCCACGGCGGATGGTCTGCTGCTGACCATTGGCAATGCGCTGGCGCATGATTTCTTTTTTCGCGGAGAGAACGATCAAGCCGGTGCCGTGCGACGGGTGATGTTGTCGAAGTTCGTGTTGCTGGTAGTGGCGCTGATAGCGGCCTACGCCGCGGCGCAGCGCCCGGCAGACATTCTCTATCTGGTGTCAGCGTCGTTTTCGCTTGCAGGTGCCGCTTTCGTTCCAGCGATGGTGCTGGGAATCTTCTGGCGCAGAACCACAGCAAGGGCTGCAATTGCCGGGATGGTGACGGGCCTGACCCTGACGATCTACTACATCACAATCAACTCGATATCGGTTAGATCGGCTCTTGGCCTGACTGGCAGTGGACTGTGGTTCGGAATCCTGCCTGTTTCAGCAGGCGTATTCGGCATTCTGGCTGGTACTGCCGTCATCGTGCTTTTTAGCTGCATGTCACGTGCTGCGGCGATTCCCGATCCCGCCATGCCTACGGCTGACGTCATTCGGCTATAATTCTCGGTTCACCTTGCCACACCTCACTTAGACGCTGAGGGTGGCTTTTCTGCCCGTTTTCGGGCTATCCACAAGGAGAGTTAATGCGTCACTATGAAATCATTCTCATGATTCATCCGGATCAGAGCGAGCAGGTTCCCGCCATGCTGGAACGTTACAAGGGCATGATCACGGCGGGCGGCGGCAAAGTGCATCGTGTTGAGGACTGGGGTCGTCGTCAGATGGTCTACATGATCAACAAACTGGCCAAAGCTCACTATCTTTGCGTCAACATTGAGGCCGATCAGGCTGTGATGGTTGAGCTTGAGCACGCCTTCAAGTTCAATGACGCTGTGCTGCGTCATTTGACGGTTTCCAAGAAGAAGGCCGACACAGGTCCATCTTCCATGATGAAGACCGTCGAACGTGAAGACGCCCGCAAGACGCAACAAGCCGAGTACCAAGCTTAATACAACGGTTTTCAGCCAGGAGTGTGAAGCCCTACGTCAACCATCTTGTTTTGCTAGCCTGTATCGCCGAGCTTGATTCGCTGCGATATACGCCAGTTGGCTTGCCAGCACTGAATTTGCGGCTTCAGCACGAGTCAGAGATCGACGAAGCAGGGCAAATCAGACAGGTCAAGGCGCTTGTGAAGGCGGTGGCGTTTGGCGCAGTTGCTGAGCGACTGACGGGACAGGACGTGGGAAGCAGATGGTATTTCAAAGGCTTTCTGGCAACACCTGGCAAAGGCAAACATGTTGTGTTTCACATTCAAGAGTTTCAGCAAGATTAACGATACGTAATTATTTAAGGAGTCCATCATGGCCGGACCAAAACGTTTTAACAACAAAGACAAGCGCCCGAAGCGCCCCGCGCAGAACCTGCTGTTCAAGCGCAAGCGCTTTTGCCGCTTTACCGTCACGGGTGTCGAGGAGATCGACTACAAGGATATTGATACCTTGCGTGACTTCATTGCAGAAAATGGCAAGATCATTCCGGCACGTTTGACCGGTACGCGCGCCATTTTCCAGCGTCAACTTAATACCGCTATCAAGCGTGCGCGTTTTCTCGCGCTGCTGCCTTACAGCGATCAGCACAAAATCTAAGGAATACGACCATGCAAATCATTCTGCTCGACAAGGTCGTCAACCTTGGCAATCTCGGTGAAATCGTCCGCGTCAAGGACGGTTATGCACGCAATTTTCTGATCCCTTCGGGTCGCGCGCGTCGCGCCACGGCGACAGCCAAACAGGAGTTTGAAGTCAAGCGCGCCGAACTCGAAAAAGCTGCAGCGGGCAAGTTGACACAAGCACAGGCGGTGGGTGAGAAACTGTCAGGTACAACGGTCAAGTTGACCCAGAAAGCCGGCGTTGATGGCCGTCTGTTCGGCTCCGTGACCAACGCCGACATTGCTGAAGAACTCACCAAGAACGGGTACCAGGTGGTCAAGGCCCAGATTCGGATGCCCAATGGTCCGATCAAGTTGGTTGGCGACAGCACCGTCAGCGTCGCCTTGCATACCGACGTGGTAGTTGGCATCACGGTTTCAGTCTACGGCGAAACTGTCTAAACAGACGCAAGTCTTGTGGGCCACCGGGGTTGTCAAGCCCCGGTGGCCTTTTTCTCGTCTGGCGCGGCTCGCCCCGCAATTTCCACAGCTTATACACAGCCCTTCAAGAACTTCTGCCCAGCATTTCACTCGACGTCAAAGCGTCGCTGGCGTAGTATTGAAGGTTCAAAGGAAACCCCATGTCCGCTGTACTTTCTGCTGTGTCCGATGACTACGGTCAAGACCGACAAGTAGCCCAATTGCGCATTCCGCCGCACTCGATCGAGTCGGAATCCAGTGTCCTGGGCGGTCTGTTGCTGGACAACGGCGCCTGGGATCGCGTCAGCGATCTGCTGCAGGAAAACGACTTCTACCGCTTTGAGCACCGTATGGTCTTCGCTGCCATTGGTGCTTTGATCAACCTGTCCAGACCGGCCGATGTCATCACTGTTTTTGAGCAGTTGTCGGGGCAGGGCAGGGCCGAGGAAGTCGGTGGTCTGGTCTATCTGAATGCGCTGGCTCAATACGTGCCAAGCGCCGGCAATATCCGACGCTACGCAGAAATTGTCCGGGAGCGAGCGATCCTGCGCAAACTGGTCAGTGCCAGTGATGAGATAAGCACCAATGCCTTCAACCCGAAGGGGCGGCCAGTGGCCAGCATTCTGGATGAAGCCGAGCAGAAGATATTCAACATCGGCGAAGAAGGTGCGCGCACAAAGCAGGGCTTTCAGGCCATGGATACGCTGGTGGTTGCGCTGCTGGACCGGGTCACGGAGATGGCCGACAACCCAAACGATGTGACGGGTGTGCCGACTGGTTTTTATGATCTGGACCGACTGACTGCTGGATTTCAGGCCGGTGACCTGATTGTGCTCGCGGCCCGTCCGTCCATGGGCAAGACGGCACTGGCCATCAATATTGCCGAGCATGTCGCTCTCAACGAAGGTTTGCCGGTGGCGGTGTTCTCCATGGAAATGGGGGCCGCGCAGTTGGCGGTGCGGATCGTTGGCTCGATTGGCAGAATCGATCAGAGTCACTTGCGTACCGGAAAACTGACCGACGACGAGTGGCCGCGCTTGACCGAGGCGATTGAAAAATTGCGCACGATCTCGCTGCATATTGACGAGACTGCGGGCCTGACGTCCAGCGAATTGCGCGCCAACGCCAGGCGCCTGTCGCGCAAGTGCGGCAAGCTCGGTCTGATTGTGGTGGACTATCTGCAACTGATGAGCGGGTCGTCGAGTGACGGTGAAAATCGCGCCACTGAACTCGGCGAGATTTCGCGCGGCCTGAAGATGCTGGCCAAAGAGTTGCAGTGCCCGGTGATGGCATTGTCGCAGCTCAATCGCAGCGTGGAAACTCGCCCTGACAAGCGCCCGATGATGAGCGATTTACGCGAGTCGGGTGCGATTGAGCAGGATGCCGACATCATCATGTTCATATATCGCGACGAGTACTACACCAAGGATGCCTGCAAGGAGCCGGGCGTGGCTGAGGTCATCATTGCCAAGCAGCGCAATGGCCCGACCGGAATGGTCAAGCTGGCCTTCCTCAAGCCGATCACCAAGTTTGAGTCCCTCGCACAAGGCGGCGGCGGAGATTTCTGACGCTTTTCGGGCCAGGCCCTGAGCTACAGAACTTCGCTGGCAAAGTCCGCAAGGCGCGAGCGCTCGCCGCGCGCCAGCGTGATATGTCCGCCGTGCTGCCAGCCCTTGAATTTGTCAACCGCGAAAGTCAAGCCGGACGAGCCTTCGGTCAGGTAGGGTGTATCAATCTGAGCCAGATTGCCCATGCAAATGATCTTGGTACCGGGGCCTGCGCGCGTGACCAGCGTCTTCATCTGCTTGGGCGTGAGATTCTGCGCCTCGTCGATGATGACGTATTTGTTGAGGAAAGTACGCCCCCGCATGAAATTCATGCTCTTGATCTTGATGCGGCTGCGTATCAACTCCGAGGTGGCGGCTCGACCCCATTCGCCCGCGTTGGTGTCGGTCTTGCCCAGGACTTCAAGGTTGTCATCCAGGGCGCCCATCCAGGGTCCCATTTTTTCTTCCTCGGTACCGGGCAAAAACCCGATATCTTCACCGACGCTGACAGTGGCACGGGTCACGATGATCTCTGTATAGCGCCTGTCGTCCAGAACCTGCGTCAGGCCGGAAGCCAGTGCCATCAAAGTCTTGCCGGTACCGGCCGTGCCAGTCAGTGTGACGAAGTCAATCTCCGGATCCATCAGCAGATTCATGGCAAAGTTTTGCTCACGGTTCCTCATCGTGACACCCCAAACCGAGTTCTTCAGGTGGGTGTAATCCTTCAGCGTCTTGAAGACGGCGGTCCTGCCCCGGATTTCAGTCACGCGGGCGTAAAGGCTGGGTTCACCGGGCGCCTCAAAGTAAACCAGTTGATTGACCAGCAGGCTCGGGACGATCGGGCCTGTGACGCGGTAGAAGGTATGCACACCCTGCTGCCAACTCTCCACCGTTTTACCGTGCGTGGTCCAGAAATTGGCCGGCAAGGCAATCGAACCAGAGTAAAGCAGGTCGCCGTCTTCGAGTGTCTTGTCATTCTGGTAATCATCCGTGGCCAGACCCAGTGCACGGGACTTGACACGCATATTGATGTCCTTGGACACCAGCACCACTTCACGCGGCGCGTGCTGCTGACGCAAGGCATCGACGACACCCAGAATCTGGTTGTCAGCCTTGCCCTGAGGCAGGCTGCTTGGCAAGGTGTAGTTCAGTAACTGCGTTTGAAAAAAGAGCTTGCCACCGGCCTCGCGGTGGCCTGTGCTATTCAGGGCCAGACCAGCGGTGATGTCAGAGCCTTGATGACCGGCCAGTGCGTCCAGGGTGCGACTGGTCTGGCGCGCATTGCGGGCAACTTCGGTCATGCCCTTCTTGTGCGCGTCGAGTTCTTCCAGAACAATCATTGGCAAAAAAATGTCGTGCTCTTCGAACCGAAACAGACACATCGGATCGTGCAGCAACACATTGGTGTCAAGCACAAACAATTTGGTCGGGCCGGTGTGACTGGTCTTCCTGGGGCGAACTTTGGGGGGCGCTACAGCTTCGGGTCGGTTCAGCGGGACTGCGATCGGTACCGGGTGAATCCTGCTTCGGGCCTCGGCGCTGGGCGCACTGGCCGCAGGAACTCTGGCGCCAGGTGCTGCGGCAGCTACCGAGCGTTCCAGCATGATTGGCGCCGGCGCGCTGTGTAGTCTGTCGGGTGCCAGATCGGCTCTGCGGGCTTTCGGTGGTGTTGGCGCTGGCCTGTCGTAGTCCTGCTCGGAAAGCAGTGCGGCGCGCTTGGCGGGGGGGCTAGGTAAGGGCATTCGTCAGAGTCAGACGAGCGCCGCGATTTTCTTCAGATCCTTGACGGCCTTGAGGACGTCGTCGACATGACCCGGTACCTTCAGACCACGCCATTCTTCCTTGAGGACACCGTCGGTGCCAATGAGAAAGGTGCTTCGTTCAATACCTTTGACCTTTTTACCGTACATGATCTTGTTCTTGACGACCCCGAACATGTGGCACATCTTTTCTTCGGTGTCGGCGATCAATTCAAAAGGAAGTTCCAGCTTTGACTTGAACTCATCGTGCGATTTCATGTTGTCACGGGAGACACCGAACACGGTGGCACCGGCCTTCACAAAATCCCGGTACTTGTCACGGAACTGCATTGCTTCCGTGGTACAGCCTGGCGTGTTGTCCTTCGGATAGAAGTAGAGGATGACGATTTTTCCGATGTGGGAAGTGTTGGATACCTTGATGCCACTGGTGGCATTCGATTCAAATTCGGGGATGGGTTTATTGACAACAATCGCCATGGTTCTTAAATCTCGTGTGACAGGATGCGTCGTTCTCTCAAGTCCTTGGCTCTATCGTGTGACAGTGTTGCGGAGCCTGCGACCTCCAAGGCGAATTTTACCCTGAAAACGGTTCGCGACCCCGGCCCGCTGCTCCCGTGTTATCCCTAGGTGCTTTCGATCAACAGGGCGGCCAGAACCTTGCGTCCTTCGCCAGCGAGTACGTTGTAGGTGCGGCAGGCGGCCTGCGTGTCCATGGTTTCGATGCCGGTCTGTTGGTCAATCAGGGCTTTGATCCAGAGCGCCTGCGGGAAGCGAATGTATTGGCCACTGCCAAAGATTACCAGTTCTGGCTGCAGGGCCGCGAGTTGCGCGAAATGCGTTGCGTCCAGATCTTCATAGCGCTGGCAATTCCAGGCAAACCGTTCGCCGCGCGAGCCAATCACCACACTGCTGGTGATCTTTTCGCCGCCGACAGCGATCCAGCCCGCTCCGTAGCCACTGATCGACTGCACACCGATGATGTCAGGTTGAATCTTCATGTTGAAATTGTCTGGGTGCCGATGTCGTGTCGCATCAGGAACGTCTGATGCCGAGCCGAAATGTGGTCAAATTATAGGTTTCGCCTCATGCCAAGCGCGTCCGGAGGGACTTTGAAGACCATTCGAAAATCTAGCAAACTGGCCAACGTCTGTTATGACATACGTGGACCCATCATGGACGCCGCCCGCCAGATGGAAGAAGAAGGGCACAAAATCATCAAACTCAACATCGGCAATCTGGCCGTCTTTGGTTTCGACGCGCCGGAAGAAATCCAGCAGGACATGATCCGCAATTTGCCCAATTCCGCGGGTTACTCGGACAGCAAGGGCATTTTTGCCGCGCGCAAGGCCGTGATGCATTACACGCAGGAGCAGGGCATCCGGGGCGTCACACTCGACGACATCTACCTGGGCAATGGCGCCAGCGAACTGATTGTCATGGCGACCAACGCACTGCTCGACAACGGCGACGAATTGCTTCTCCCCTCACCTGACTATCCTCTGTGGACCGCTGCTGCCAGCCTCTCGGGTGGAACCCCTGTGCATTACCTTTGTGACGAAGCCAGGGGATGGATGCCTGACCTGAGCGACATTCGTTCCAAGATCACTTCGCGCACCAAGGGCATCGTGGTCATCAACCCGAATAACCCGACCGGCGCGCTCTATTCGGACGAACTGCTCAAGGCCATTGTGCAGATTGCCAGGGAGCACGGACTGGTGATATTTGCCGATGAGGTATACGACAAGGTGCTCTACGATGGTGCGCGTCACACGGCCATCGCAAGTCTGGCTGACGATGTGTTGCTGCTGACTTTCAATTCACTGTCCAAGAGTTATCGTTCCTGCGGTTACCGCGCCGGCTGGATGATTGTCTCGGGCGACAAGAAATCGGCAGTCGATTACATCGAGGGGCTCAACATGCTCTCGAACATGCGGCTTTGTGCCAACGTGCCGGGACAGTGGGCCATTCAGACCGCGCTGGGCGGATACCAGAGCATCAATGATTTGGTGGCTGAAGGCGGACGCCTGCGCCGACAACGCGACCTGGCGTATGAGTTGATCACTGCCATTCCGGGTGTCACTTGCGTCAAACCGACCGCTGCCCTGTACATGTTTCCAAGACTCGATCCCACGCTCTACCCGATCGCCGATGACCAGCAGTTTTTTCTCGAGTTGCTGCAGGAAACCCGCGTCATGCTGGTGCAAGGCACCGGCTTTAACTGGCCGGTCCCAGACCATTTTCGGATCGTCTTCTTGCCACATGAAGATGACTTGCGCGAGGCCATTGGTCGCCTTGCCAAGTTCCTTGAAAGTTACCGCAAACGGCATAGCAACTGATTTACCAAAAAGCAAGAAATTATGAAACCGATTCAAGTAGGTCTTCTCGGCATGGGCGTTGTAGGCTCAGGCACTTTCAACGTGTTACGCCGCAATCAGCAGGAAATCATGCGCCGCGCTGGCCGCGGTATCGAGATCACGATGGTGGCCGATCTCGATCTGGCCCGGGTGCAGCCACTGGTCGGTGCCGGAGTCAGGGTGGTCAATGACGCGCGCGCCGTGATAGCCAACCCCGATATCGACATTGTGATCGAGCTCATTGGCGGCTACGGTATTGCCAGAACACTGGTGATGGAGGCGATTGCCGCGGGCAAGCACGTGGTGACGGCCAACAAGGCTTTGCTGGCCGTGCACGGAACCGAGATCTTTGCGGCGGCCTCGGCCAAAGGGGTGATGGTGGCCTTTGAGGCAGCGGTGGCCGGCGGCATCCCGATCATCAAGGCCTTGCGCGAGGGCTTGACCGCCAATCGCATTCAATGGATTGCCGGCATCATCAACGGCACGACCAACTTCATCCTGTCGGAGATGCGCGACAAGGGACTCGATTTCGATGTCGTGCTGAAAGAGGCGCAGCGTCTGGGTTATGCCGAGGCCGATCCGACTTTCGATATCGAGGGCATTGATGCCGCACACAAGGCGACCATCATGTCGGCCATCGGTTTTGGTGTTCCGGTGCAGTTTGACAAAGCCTATGTCGAGGGCATTACCAAGCTCGCCGGGGCCGACATCAAGTACGCCGAACAACTCGGCTACCGCATCAAGTTGCTGGGCATCACCAAGCGCCGGGTGGCTGATCTGAAGAAGAACACAGCGGCCGGTATCGAATTGCGCGTGCATCCCAGCCTGGTGCCGACCAAGCGTTTGATAGCGAATGTGGAGGGGGCCATGAACGCTGTCATGGTGCAGGGCGATGCGGTTGGAACGACGCTCTACTACGGCAAGGGAGCCGGGTCGGAACCGACCGCCAGCGCGGTGATTGCCGACCTGGTGGACATCACGCGGCTGCATACCGCGGACCCACTCAATCGCGTGCCGCACCTGGCGTTCCAGCCCAATGCGATGAGCGATCTGAACGTGCTGCCCATGAGCGAAGTGGTGACCAGTTACTACCTGCGCCTGCGCGTCGCGGACGAAGCTGGCGTGCTGGCGCGGGTAACCGGAATCTTGGCAGCCCTGAACATCAGTATCGACGCGGTGTTGCAACGAGAGGCCGACGAAGTGGGCGGTGAAGGCGCGACCCAGACCGATCTCATCATTCTCACGCACGACTGCGTGGAAGCTGAAATGAACTCTGCCATGGAACAGATGCAGTTGCTCCCCACCGTGCTGGCACCGATCATCCGCATCCGCAAGGAAGAACTGGCCTGATGAAGTACTGCTCAACGCGCGCGCTCCCCCAGGATGTGTCAGGGCGCAAGCATTTTTGCGAAATCCTGCTCGAAGGTCTGGCGCCCGACGGTGGCTTGTACCTGCCCGAGTCCTACCCGCAGGTCGATCAGGCGCAACTTGCGCGCTGGCGCACCGTGTACCAGCAACAGGGCTATGCCGCACTGGCCTTTGAGGTGCTGTCGCTCTATATCGACGATATTCCGGCTAGCGAGCTGCGAGCGATTTGCGACAAGACCTACACGCAGGCTGTCTTTGGCACGCCTCAGATCGTGCCCCTGACGCAGCTGCAGGATGCCTTGACGCCTGCGGGACAGGCACCGTTGTTTCTGCAGGCGCTGTCCAATGGTCCGACACTGGCCTTCAAGGACATGGCCATGCAGTTGCTGGGCAACCTGTTTGAATTTGAACTGGCGCGTCGCGGTGAGCAGCTCAATATCCTGGGTGCCACCAGCGGCGATACCGGCAGCGCTGCCGAGTACGCCATGCGCGGCAAAAAGGGAGTGCGCGTCTTCATGACAAGTCCTCTGGGCCGCATGAGTCCGTTCCAGCAGGCGCAGATGTTCAGCCTGCAAGATGACAATATTCACAACATTGCTGTGGAAGGCGTCTTCGATGACTGCCAGGACATGGTCAAGGCCGTCTCCAACGATCTCGATTTCAAACGTCAGTACAAAATCGGAACCGTCAATTCCATCAACTGGGCGCGCCTCATGGCTCAGGTGGTGTACTACTTCGCCGGCTATTTTCAAGCCACGACAAGCAATTCCGAGAAGGTCAGCTTTACCGTGCCATCGGGTAATTTCGGCAATGTCTGCGCCGGCCACGTGGCGCGCATGATGGGCCTGCCGATTGCCGCGCTGGTGGTTGCCACCAACGAAAATGATGTGCTCGACGAGTTCTTTCGCAGCGGTGTCTATCGGGTGCGCGGCAGCGCCGATACGCACGAGACATCGAGCCCCTCGATGGATATATCCAAGGCATCGAATTTTGAACGTTTTGTATTCGACCTGCTGGGCCGTGACGGCGCGCGTCTGAAGAACTTGTTTGGCGCTGAACTTCAGCAGACAGGCCGTTTTGACCTGAGCGCCGATCCGGCTTTCGGCAAGGCAGCGACAGAGTACGGTTTTGAGAGCGGCAAGAGCACCCATGCGGATCGCTTGAACACGATCCGCACGACATTTGAACGCTTTGGCGTGCTGATTGACACGCATACCGCAGATGCGCTCAAGGTCGCCGGTGAGCACCGGCAAGCGGGCGTACCGATGATCGTGCTGGAGACAGCCTTGCCGATCAAGTTTGCCGCAACCATTGTCGAAGCGCTGGGCCGTGAGCCTGATCGACCGCCCCAGTTTGAAGGCATTGAAGCTTTGCCCAAGCGGGTGACCCCGATGGCGGCCGATCCGGCTGCGATCAAGGCTTATATAGCGCAGCACTGCAGATGAAAGTTGCTCGCTTTGCCGGGGGCGCTTTGTGATGCAACGCCAGGCGCTCAAGCCGCTGGATGACGCGCTGGCGCAACTGCTGCAATATGCCAGTGTGCTGACGCAGCAGGAAGCCGTCAACACCTTTGATGCCGATGGTCGGGTGCTGGCGCAAGATATTGTGTCGACTCTGCAGGTGCCACCCCAAGACAACAGTTCCATGGATGGTTACGCGGTGCGCTGCGCCGATCTGTGGCAGGCGGCAACGGTGTTGCCCGTCACGCAGCGCATCGCAGCGGGTAGTGCGGGCGCGGCGCTCCATCCTTCGAGCGCAGCCCGCATCTTTACCGGCGCTCCGATTCCGCCAGGCGCCGATGCGGTCATCATGCAGGAAGACTGCGAGGCGCTTCCTGGCGAGTGTGTGCGCATCAATGCAAAGGCGTTGCCGGGTCAGTGGATACGCCGCGCTGGCGAGGATATTGCTGCAGGTTCGGTCGTCCTGGGAAGGGGAGAACGGCTCTCGCCTGCCGCATTGGGGCTTGCTGCGAGCATCGGCATGAGTACGCTGGCAGTGTTACGCCGGCCCCGGGTAGCCTTGTTTTCCACGGGCGATGAACTGGTGATGCCCGGTGAAATAGCTCCGGCGCAGATGAAGCCAGGCAGCATTTACAACTCGAACCGTTTCTTTCTGCGCGCCCTATTGCAGCGCCTGGGCTGCGAAGTCAGTGACCTGGGTATCGTGCCGGACCGGCTCGATGCGACCGTGCAGGCTTTGCAGCAGGCGGCCCGCGGGCACGACCTGATTCTGACCAGCGGTGGTGTTTCGGTAGGTGAAGAAGACCACATCAGACCTGCAGTGCAGTGTCTGGGCTCGCTCGATTTGTGGCATCTTGCCATCAAGCCAGGCAAACCTTTTGCCTACGGTCGAGTCCAGGACGCGCACTTCATCGGTTTGCCAGGCAACCCGGTGTCGAGCTTTGTTACTTTCTTGCTGCTCGTGCGTCCGTTCCTGTTGCGCCTGCAGGGGGCTCGTCAAGTTTCTGTCAATTCGATCAATATACCGGCTCATTTCGCTTTGCCCAAAGCCGACAAGCGGCGCGAGTTTCTTCGCGCAAGGCGCAACGCACAGGGTGGGCTGGATTTGTTTGGCAACCAGAGTTCAGGTGTCCTGACCTCGGCGGTTTGGGCCGATGGGCTGGTTGACAACCCGCCCGGGCAGACTATTGCCTACGGCGAGCCGGTCCGGTTTATTCCCCTGATGGAGATGCTTGGATGAAAGTTGAACTCAGGTATTTCGCATCGATCCGCGAAACCGTTGGCGTCGCCGCCGAATCGGTCGAGACGACGGCCAACACGCTGGCGGCGCTGCGCGACGAGTTGATTGCGCTGGATGCCCCCCATGCGCAGGCTTTGGTGCGGGGGCGGGCACTGCGCATGGCGCTCAATCAGGTTATGTGCAATGAATCCGCCGTCCTGCCGGAGGGCGCGGAAGTGGCTTTTTTTCCGCCGGTGACGGGCGGTTGAGCTGACCATGGCCGCAGCCTTATCCGCCAGCGCGCGCGTTCGCATTCAGACAGAGGATTTTGACCTGGGCGCCGAAGTTGCTGGCTTGCGTGGTGGGCACGCCGGCATTGGGGCCGTCTGCAGCTTTATTGGAACGGTGCGCGACCGTCACGCTGCGGGGCCGGGCAGCGCTGCGGCGGAGCCGGTGCTGGCTATGGAACTCGAACATTACCCTGGAATGACCGAGAAAGCGATCGAAGCGATGATTGATCAGGCGCTGCAGCGTTTTGACATCTTCGATGCCCGTGTCATTCACCGCATTGGTCTGCTGCATCCGATGGAGCAGATTGTGCTGGTGGCTGTTGCCTCTGCACACCGCGGCGAGAGTTTCGCAGCCTGTGAGTTTCTGATGGACTACCTCAAGACCCAGGCGCCGTTCTGGAAGAAAGAGCAGACGTCGCAGGGTTCGAGCTGGGTTGACGCGCGCGTCGCCGACGACGCGGCGCTGGCGCGCTGGGGCATTTCCGCGTCCAATCTTTGAGTTGCTCAGTTCAGGTACTGGGGCGGCTTGGCGTTGGCGAAAACATCTGCCGCCAGCGGCCCGCCGCCTGTAGCAGCAGGCTCCAGCGTGATGCCCCAATCGGCTTGCTGCAGCGCCGCCTCCAGCAGATGCATGAAGCCGTGCAGCAGATCCTGTCCCAATGTCACCTCAAAGCTGCGTTTCGCCGCAGCGCCCGGAATGTCTTCTTCAAAGCCGATGCGCAGGGCGCCACCGTCGCAGACCGTGATGTGCACACGGCTGGCCAGCAGCGGTGCATCACCGATTGGCAGGCTGGCTACCTGGCTGTTGAAAGGGGTGTGGAAGTCCGCCTTTTGCAGTGATTCCTGCTTTTTGAACCGCATCAGCGCGTCGCGGTCGGCGCCGTCGTGACTGGCACCCTTGGCCTGATCAGCCACCAGATCGGCAGTGACCTGCAGCATGTGCGGAAACAGGTTTCTGACCATTCGGCGCGTCAACCACAGGCGCAATTCCTCACCAGCGAGCGTATTCATGCGCACCAGGATACGATCCTGCTCCAGAACATAGCTCGCCTGCAACTGGTGAATTGTCATGGTTTGATTTTAGTCAGACTTACCCAGACCTAAGCCACTTGAAATGTCCCCACACAGCCCAAGGTGACTGGCAATCAAAGATAAAGGGGATTGCCATGCGAATGGAAAAGTTGACGACCAAATTTCAGGAAGCCTTGAGCGATGCTCAGACTCTAGCCCTCGGCCAGGACCACGCCTACATTGAGCCGGTTCACGTCCTGATTGCGATGTTGCGCCAGGAAGACGGGCCCAGGGCCCTGTTGCAACGCGCCGGGGTGAATGTGGCGGGTCTGCTCGGTGCTGCCGAGTTGGCCATGAAAAGGCTGCCAGAAGTTCAGGGCCAGGAGCAGGTTCAAATTGGGCGTGACATGGTCACACTGCTGCAATCGGCCGAAAAGGAATCGATCAAACGGGGCGACCAGTTTGTTGCCGGTGAACTGTTTTTGCTGGTTCTGGCGGACAGCAAACAGGACGCTGGCCGGCTCGTGCGCGAGAACGGCTTGAACCGCAAGTCGTTGGAGGCGGCCATCGAGGCCGTGCGCGGTGGCCAGAAGGTTGACAGTGCCGATGCCGAAGATCAGCGCGAATCGCTAAAAAAGTATTGTCTGGACCTGACCGAGCGCGCCCGCATGGGCAAGCTCGACCCGGTCATCGGTCGGGATGATGAAATTCGCCGTGCCATTCAGGTGCTACAGCGCCGGACCAAGAACAACCCGGTGCTGATTGGTGAGCCAGGCGTTGGCAAGACCGCCATCGTCGAGGGTCTGGCGCAACGCATCGTGGCTGGCGAAGTGCCCGATTCGCTCAAGGGTAAGCGCGTCCTGTCACTCGACATGGCGTCCCTGCTGGCAGGTGCCAAGTTCCGTGGCGAGTTCGAAGAGCGGCTGAAAAACGTGCTGAAGGACCTGGCCAAGGACGAAGGGCAAACCATTGTTTTCATTGACGAGTTGCACACCATGGTTGGTGCCGGCAAGGCAGAAGGCGCCATGGATGCCGGCAACATGCTCAAGCCGGCACTGGCGCGCGGCGAGCTTCATTGTGTGGGTGCCACGACGCTCGACGAATACCGCAAGTACATCGAGAAGGACGCGGCGCTGGAGCGGCGGTTCCAGAAGATACTGGTCGGTGAGCCGACGGTGGAGGCGACCATTGCCATCCTGCGTGGACTGCAGGCGCGGTACGAAGCGCATCATGGCGTACAGATCACCGATCCGGCCATCGTGGCCGCCGCCGAACTCAGTCATCGTTACATCACGGATCGGTTCCTGCCGGACAAGGCGATCGACCTGATCGACGAGGCGGCGTCCAAGATCAAGATTGAACTCGACTCCAAACCCGAAGTGATGGACAAACTCGATCGCCGCCTGATCCAGTTGCAGATCGAACGCGAAGCGGTACGTCGCGAGAAGGACGAAGCCTCGCAAAAGCGCTTTGACCTGATTGAGGAAGAGATTACCAAACTGCAAAAGGAGATCGCCGATCTGGATGAAATCTGGAAGGCCGAAAAAGCACAGGCGCAGGGCTCCAAGGCCATCATGCAGGAGATCGAGAAACTGCGTTTCGAGATCGAGGAACTGACGCGTAAAGGCGACTTCAACCGGGCCGGTGAGTTGCAGTACGGCAAGTTGCCGGGGCTGGAAAAGCAGCTCAAGGACGCACAAACCATGGAGGCAGGCAAGGCCAAAAATGCCAAGGACGGTGGGCGCCCGCAATTGCTGCGCACCATGGTTGGCGCCGAGGAAATCGCCGAGGTGGTGAGTCGCGCCACCGGCATTCCGGTTTCCAAGATGATGCAGGGCGAGCGTGACAAGCTGCTGCTGATGGAAGACAAGCTGCACCAGCGTGTGGTCGGTCAGGACGAAGCGATCCGGGCTGTGGCCAACGCCATCCGGCGCTCGCGCGCCGGCCTGTCAGACCCGAACCGTCCGACCGGCTCTTTCCTGTTCCTGGGGCCGACTGGTGTCGGTAAG
>CAITQH010000146.1 GCA_903894475.1 uncultured beta proteobacterium | reverse complement strand
ATCGCGCCCAGGGCCAGGTCGAGATCTGAAGCGCTCCTGAATTCATGCCGGGATTGGTTGCAACCGCTGCGTTTGAAGCCCAAAACCCATCAGCATTTCCAGACCGGCCAAATCTCTGCATGTTCGCCCCGGCGGCCACACAAACCAAGCTACTTCCGGGGGATAGCGTTTCCCCGAACCGTTCAAGAGGACCAAAGGCAATCCATCTTGATGAGTGATGCTGTCGCCAGCATCGATTCGTTCATCGACCTGTCGGTCAGTCATAGAGCTTGGTTCGGAAAACGTCAGGACGAATCCAGTCGCCGACCGCCCGTCGACAGTGCGGCTTTCAATCAGACTATCTACTAAGGATGACAATGGCAAGTCGCCCAATATTCCTACCGATTCCAACGAACTTTTCCCCCATTCGCGAGGTTCCGATTGAGTTCACATGGCATGCGGGCTTGGCAGTGACTCAAAAGCAGAAGTCGATTGCATCTCTTCATGAAGCCGCTGCAAAGCGATTTGGTCTCTCGCGTATCTTGGAAGTTTCGACAAAGTCCTTGGAGGAAATCGGTAAGAAGCTAAGCGCTTTCAATCTGAAGGTGAAACTTTCTGATGGTTCATTTACCAGTGTTGAGTCTGCATACCAAGCATCGAAGGTCTTCTCAAACGGAGGTCCTTATCGGGATTTACTTCACGCAGATTCACGCGTCGCAAAGACAGATGAGCGACTGCGCAACGGCGGCTCATTGCTTCGATTCGAGTTCGAAGGCACGCAGTGGCCACTGGAACCACAGACGGCGTTCTACGATTGGCTCTACATAAGTGCGCTTTATGTCGACCAGGAGTTGTCTCAAAAAGTGCTCGATTACGATGGGTTCACTGACATTGAATTCAATCCAGAGCGTTCCCTAAATTGTCAGGCCCGGTCGGTTGCGTTGTTCTGTAGCCTAACGAGGTCGGGGAGCATCGAGGAATCAATTTCTACACCCGAGAGATTCATTGAAGCTCATAGAAAGAAGCCCCCACGCTCTGACCAAGGGAGTCTTTTTTGAGAAGCATCAGGACTGGGTCTCGCGACATATGGCAATGCATAACGGGAATTCAATTTGTCCCATGGAGACATCATGACACTTGGTAACCGTGGTGGAAGGACAACTCGAGTTAACCAGGTCGCTGTGGCGTCTCGAGTTTCGGACGCGCTCATGGATTTGATTCTGTCCGTTCCGAAGTCCAACGAGGCACTGTCCGCTGCACCGGAGGTTCGCTCAGTTGCCCTCATGCAAAAGGCGTCAAGCACTACCGCAAAGATTTCTGGCGCTGCAGCGTTGATACCTGGCCCAATGGGTTTGCTGACGATACTGCCCGACATGTATGCCATTTGGAGGGTGCAGGCCCAATTGGTGGCAGATATCGCATCCGTTTACGGGAGGTCCCAAACGCTGGGCAAGGAGCAGATGGTTTGGTGCTTGTTTAAGCACTCATTCCTCCATGTCGCGACCGACTTCGTCATGCAGGTCGGAGAGCGTTATCTTGTTCGTAGAACGAGCCTGCAGATGATGCAGAAATTGATTGGTGTGGTGGGTGTGAAGATTACACAGCGGTTTCTTGGGAAGGCAGTTGCCAGGTATTTGCCGTTCCTGGGGGCCGCGGCGGTAGCCAGATATGCGTATGTCGACACCAGAAAAGTTGGCATGAACGCCATTGCTTTGTTCAGCAGGGAAATTGTCGTGGAGAACGATGAACCCGGAGTAGGGTGAGACTCCAATCTGCACCAACTGCACTGTGTGTGCTACAAGCCAAACACATCGCCAGTCTGCGACACCGTGAGTATGCGAATGCCAGAGCGTCTGACGAGCGGGGCCTGCCGCCAACGCTCAGCCAGTGCAACAAAGCGCTCACCATGCGGAACTGCGACGGCCAGAACCGAATTCTCTGGAACGGCTTCGAGGGTGAGCAGTTGCCCGAGCGCTTCCCGCAGCAGTCGGTATTCGCTCGAACTCTTGCATCTGAAAATCGTTCCCTTCTTTGCCTCCACCACCAACGACTCCCCGGAAGCGAGCGTAGCAGTTACATCGCCTCGACCGGACTGAGAATGGACGACTATGTTCTGAGTGGCTGATGAATTGCAGTAGGTTCCTTGCCAGCGAGTCGCATCCTCTGTTGGTTTTCGCATCCAACCTAGAGAACTCAGAAAACCAGGAACATCGAAGTGCTGCTTTTGACCGATTTTCACCTGGGCGCCATCCAGCGCTACTGCAACATCAGAATCAGCCTGACCAGATATGACCAAGTGAATTGCTAAGCGCAGGCTTACCTCGGCCTCAGACATTTGAGTGGCTGACATCTCTAATTCAGGGATGGGCATCGAACTTCGGTAGAACATATTTTTCGCTCAGCAGCCATGCGTACCTCGACATTTTTGGTGGACAACTCTTGTCCTTCGTGAGATTCTCAATTACATCTTCCAATGCAGTCAGATGTATGCGGATGCGTAGTGATGTTTCTAACGAGGAGACAACCTCACAAAGCGGCCCCCAAAGGGGCTCGTTGCGCCTCGGGAGCAAGAACACAACAGTCGCTTTTGGGTCACGAGCAGCGAGCCAGACGTTGCGAAAGATTTGATAGTGGTCAAAGAATGCGGCTGGCTGCAGTAGTCTTGCCGGGCAGTAGGGCTGAAGAGTTGGGCCGTATATCTTATTGAGCTTCTCAAGGTGTCTGGGGTCACATTTGGTCGTTCCAAACTCAGCCTCAGAGAGCTTGACTTCGCAGTATGTCCAATGCCCGTCAGTCTTTTGCCATGAGACGTCGACGTTGGTTCCCTCGACAGCATCTGGTACCAGCTCAGGCTTCCATGATGAAATTGTGCCCTCTAAACCAAGTGCGCGGATGAGCGCTGCTGACTCGATTTGGCCAGATTCAAAGAATGGGAAGAACAAATTTAGCGCGAGTGCCTGCGAAGAATTGAGGTGATGGAAGAACTTGTGGAGTTTCACATCGGCGTGTGTGTCGATGTAGAGCTGAATTTCCTTGCGATGTGGTTCCAAGATGTTGAGCCACTTCAAGTCTTTGGGCAGGATGTGTCCGTATGGAATCTCTTCGCCCCTGTGCTTGAATATGCCTGCAGCTTCCACCCCGAGGCTCGATTTCTTGTATTCAGTCAGGTGTGCTCGAAGCGCTTTGATGTATCCGGTCACGAAATTTCTTTCCTCTGGCAAAGATGGCCCTCGTCGGCATTTATCAATCGGAATCGCACGTTGTTGGGGATTGTGCGGCTGAACTGAATTTCCAGCAAATGGACTTCAACGAGAGTGTGTGCCTCATTCAAGTTGACGGAGATGGCGACCCAAACGCTGAGCAGCTTTGCACTCACTATGCGCTACAGAACACTCGAAACGGAATTTCGTAGGTGTCACTCAGGTAGCGCTCAGTGACAGCCAAGAGCGTCAACGGACCCCGTTTTGCCGCGGCAACTGACAAGCCAGGCTGAACCACTGCGACGTGCAGTCGCACTTCGGACCTGCGACTGATATCGCGAATTCGCATGAGAGTGGGCACGTCGCCCCGTTCAAACCGAGTAGAACGCCCTCGAGAAGTCCGCGTGTCGTCCCTTTTCAACAAGTGTGTGAAGAGTTCAGTGCGCCGCTCGTGATTGGCGAGCCAGCCAATGCTCCGTTGAGCTTGACCACACACTACATAGAGGTCGTCAAGGCGGCTACCAGGGGAACCACCAGCGTATTTGCAATGGTAGAACTCCACATCGACAATGTGGCGTTCCCCATCCTTGACCACCCGAATCGCAACTACGTCGGCTGCCTCCCCCGCGCCGTCATCGTCGAAGATGACCTCATAGGTCGCGTCTCCCTGCAAACGTTCGATTAACTTGTGCTGTATGGTCCCGCGCCTCCTGCTCTCCCCCTGCGATTCCTTCGAAATATCTACGCCAGTCCAATCAAGGATATTGAGTCGGTCCATCGGAAACGGTTGTAGCGTGCTCGAAGGGAGTTCTACATACTCGCACCCCTCCAACGATGAACCGTCGGCAAACCAGATTATGGGAGCGTGCTCGGTAAAGAACTCCGCTAAAGGCTGGACGCCTCGACCGCGGCGAATATCGAGTTGATGTCCGGTGGTCTGCGTGAACTTGAAGTCAAAGCTGTCACCAGAGCTAAACAGTTCGAGCAGGAAGAGTCGTTCCCATCGCTCACAGAAGACCCTCAGGACAATTGGACCGACATCAGCACGTGAACAGACCTCTATATCTACGTTTGTAATGGATTCTTCCACTACTCCTAACGATTGGAAGTTCGTAGCGCGCTCCGGTTGCGCGAGCAATTCATCTGGCCAATCGGCTGCAATGGCCACCTTTGTGGGTATCGAACCAATGACATCCGGTTTTAGCGTGCCAGCCAATACGGCATTTGGGTCTATTGATTCATCCACCAACTTCCGGCCGATGCCAATCGCCCAAGCCGCAAACGTGTCCACTCGCAACCGCAAGTTGGACCAAACGCGGCCGCGTTTAGCTGCCCCAACAGAAGACCGCTGACCGCGCTCAAAACCTTGACCAGCCAGAACGGCTTTAGTGGCGCCTTGTCTGGCAGCCTGTCCTATGCGAACCTCGACATCTGACCCCATTCGCCCGGTGTACCGAACTTGACGTCCCAAGTGTTCATTTAACCCGACATTATTCAGAACCAGTCTCTTGACGCCATGGAAGCAGCGAAAGAGGTTCGGAGCAACCATCAGCTCGACGTCCTTTCCACAGAGAGCCTTTGCAAGTTCCGTGTACGAGCCGCTTATGTTTGAACCATGGAGGTAAAGAAGGTGCCTCTCGCGGTCCCACACGGCGATGAAGAGTTCCCATCCCATTTCCCGAATTGACGCGACATCGCTCCATCGCACCCCTTGCTCAGTTGCGGCGAGCACCACAAGAGTGTTTTCTCGGCTATTAAGACTGTGGTAAAGCTTGTCTCGGTCCGTGAAGCCACGAAACCCTTTCTTGAACTCCTTGGGCTTCCAGTTTGCGCAGCGTGTCTTGTATACGACCATGCTCGCTGCCGGGCGAAGGTCCTTCAGTGGCACTTCGGAAAGGAAAGCTTCGAACCCACGAAAGAACTCTTGTGAAGCAACCTCCTGGCCTATGACTGCAGCACTGAGTTCCGGAAGCAAGTGATTCCAATCTGGGTCCTGTGCGTAGAGTGCTCGAAGCCCGTCAGTGACATCGATGAGAGCGGTATTTGCTATGAACACTGCGTCACCCAAGTCCGCGCGTGAACGAGTAAACCGCCCGGCCAGTTGAAGCGTGACCGCCAAGCTCTTGCGGATGTCATGGAAGGCTGCAATCTTGAGTTCTGGCAAGTCGAAGCCCTCACCAAGCATATCGACGCAGACAACAACCCGTGCTAATCCGGCCAACAATTTCTGCTTCGACTCCTCTCGCTCCCGCGTGGGAATGCGTGAGTGAATGATTACAACTTTGTAGCGACCGAGCGACTCATACAGTGCGTGAATCGAATCGGCGCGCAGCACGCTGTCGACACGCGCCATGACGATGTGTTTTCCTGAGGAATCGGCATCGAGTTCGTCAAGTGCTGTCTCAGCAATCTTACGGTCCCCGCGCGAAACATCGAACTCGTGAACCTGCCTGAATTTGATTGGCCGGAAGTAGCCCTCCTGCTGAGCCTTGCGTAGTGGATAGACGAAAATAAGTTTTCCGTCGACCTGCTGCCCGTCCTCTCTAAACGGAGTAGCGGTGAACTGGAGGACAGCCTTGTCGTTAAAGTACTGCCTGAACGCCTTCCAGGTAGGTGCTTCTGCGTGGTGCGCCTCATCAATGAAGAGGTGGCTGCAGAGCTCCGCCATTTGCGCCTGCACTTCGACGCTGCAACCTGCCACAAGATGACTGGACGTCACAATTACGTTGCACTGGGAAAAGAACTCGTTGACGTCAGCTGCTGACTTTGGTCGGGATAAAAGCGTGCCGACGGCTGGGCACTGAGCGGCTGAAGCCAAAACAGCATTTCCGGGGATTCTGAGAACACCAAGACTCTCGAACTTGCCCGCGATTTGAGTTCGCAATGCGTCCGTCGGGACGATGACCAAGACGCGATGGCATAGCGCAGAAGTCAACGTCGACAGCATCGTCTCCGTCTTGCCAGTACCTGTAGGCATGACAATAGTGGCAGTCTCGGTGCTCGTGGACCAGTGAGCGTGGATAGCATGGAGCGCACCCACTTGCGGACGGCGTAGTCCGATTACCCCTCTAGAGGAATCCTCCTCCACAAAATGAAAGTTACCCTTCCAAGACTCGCGCGCTGACACAACACGCTCAATAGGAGTGGTAGATTTGTCACTCAACAGCGGCGAACTTAGCCAGTAGCCATTCCTGAGGTCAAGGGTTTCTACGTCCGCCGAATCATAGCGCGCAACGATTACAGGTTCAGTCTTTGTGAACGCCGCAGACTTTGGCATCTTGGGAAAGACATATCCAAGCGGCTCCCCTCGTTCATCCACCAGGAGGTGCCCGACATCCTTTTCGCGCGTGTAGGCGACTGCCCTACATCGCACCTCCTGCTCCGGGAAAAGGAGCTGCCTAACATGACTATGTCCGAGGTTGGCGAACTTGACGTCATGCGTCCATATCGCCGGTAGTTTGACCTGCATTGACTCTCCCTGGCTCAGCCCTTAAAGAAGCCGGAAGGTTCTTGATGGAACCTTTTCGTTATGTAGTGAATGATATCCCTGAGCGGGCCGAAGTTGATATGTATCCGGAGGTGCCGCGCCGCACTTCACGCAGGCGTTCCAATCGTGCTTGATGTCGCTATGTCAACGACTTGGTCCGGGCGTCAGGCTTTCCTTGCCAAGGATGTCATCTGCGTCGAATGAGCGCCGCGCACTATCGGAAGCCCTCGCCGGGTCTGAATTGCCGGAGCCGACCGACAGGCATGCCGGGCGTATAAAACCCATCGCTTTACTGGGCCTGTTCAACAACTTGGAAGCAAGTCCCGCCCGGAAAGAAGAATAACGAAGAACTCCTCTACCGCCTTGTAAGCGGTGGTTGCCCTGGCTATGGACGGCAGGCTGTGCATGTGGGTGGGCTCTTCCCTTTGGCGCATGAAAGCGTCGTCAACCGATTGGCTTCCGACGGTTATCGGAAGCCCCCGCTGGGACCGAATTGCCGGAATTCTCGGGCCAGCATGCACCACATATAAAACCCGTCGCTTTACTGGGCTTGTTCAACAAACTGAAAGCAAGCCCAACCACGGGAAGATGAATAACGACAGCTGGACCCACAGACTCATAAACGATGGGTTTGGATAGGAACATTATGTTGTTAGAAATCAAGGACTTACGTACCTTCCGTTATTCCGTAACGGAGCCCCATAACGTAATCACCTACAACATTCCCCCGTGGTTAGGGCGCCAACTTGATATGGCCATAACTTACGAAAAACTCATTGAAAAGCACCTAACAAAACTGGAGCAGGAAAGTAAACCGACATCCTTCAAACAGGTTAGTCGCAATCATCTGTCCGCCTTGAACGGATTTCTCAAGACAGTAAAAAAGACCGAGACCTCTCCCGTCGGGACGGAGATGGCAGGTGACTTTGACGCAGTCGTGAAGCTTCACCTTGCAGAGAGCGCCCTGAGTGTCCGTTCGTGCGCTGACCGGCGTACGCTATTGAGCGCGTGGCGTTTGACCTTCGAAGTCGCTGGCGTGCCAGCGGCGCCTGCACCCGCGGCGCCTCCTCGGATGCGGCCGAACGCATCGTCAGTAGCAATCAACACGAATCCATTTGAGGCAGGACTAAAGTCTGCGCTCAAGGCTGCCAAACTCTCACCAAAGAGTGCGGCGCGGCTGGCCCGGGTAAGTACCGGAGCGCTAAGCCGTTGGACCCGTGGCGCACTCCCGAACAAGCGCTCGGTCCCAACCTTGTTCAAGCTCGAAAAGTTTTTTGGTCTTCCGGACAAGACATTGTTGAATTTGTGGACGGAAGCTCAAGCAGCAATGGCGCCAGTTGCTACGGTTGCATCCCGTGAGCGCGCAGGTGTGCAGTCAGTGCGTCCCTATGTCCTGAAGGACGCTGACATATCGGACGCGCTACGTTGCGAATGGACTCAATATTTTCAATTCAAAACTGTTACCAAACCGAGCAAGCTGTCGCGAAGTCTTCGGGGTCGGTGGAGTCTTGCTGATGCGAGTTCGAATTCGACAATGCCCAACGCAATGAACTCAGTCGGAAACAAGGTGAGCCCGTCTGCGAACTTCTGCTGGTCACTTTTTGCCTCATATCTCGGATTTCTCTGCCTTTCAAGAGATGAGGGTGGCTATGGGCTGGCCAAGAGTGAAGTTCAAACTTTGGCGTGGCTTACTGTTCCGGAAGCGATAGATGCCTTTCTCGAATTTCGCACGGACCGCTCTGGCGGGCTGAAGCATGGCGGGCATCGAGTCTTTTGCAGCTACGTATCGTCAATGGTGCGTGTCGGCAATGGATATCTGACGCAGTTGGGTGATTTCTCCAAAAAGATTCCGGAGGAAGCTAGCGACGGGCGAACCTGGCAGGAAATGTGCCAGGAGACATTTGAGTTAGTGGCCGAGTGGAAGCGGGACGCAAAAGACATGTCTCGTGACCCAACTGGCCCGTTGAAATTCTTCTTTAACCAAGAATTCTTCCTCAAGCCTGTATTTGATGCGATGCGAAGTCTTCGCAACAGGGCTGAATTCGCTCCAAGTAAAAGCATGGAGGAAGCCATTCTTAGACGTGACGAGCTAGTCCTGGGTCTCTTGATTTCAAATCCCTTGAGGGCAACAAACCTGATTAATTTGACGTACAAGGAGGGTGGTTCGGGCGGAATCCACAAAGACCAGTCTGGCGCATGGCGGATAAAAATCCCTGGAAATCAGTTCAAAAACCGGGGCCGTGTTGCACAAGAAATCTATGACGTGCCGGTAGCAGGTTGAACTTGCCCCTGTTTTCCGGACTCCTTAGGCTGCCCATTATGCGGACTTTCTGTCTTGCTGCTGGGCCGCGATCCAGCGTTGCTCAAACGTCATCGGACTCACGTAGCCCAACGTCGAGTGCAATCTCTTGTGGTTGT
>CAITQH010000145.1 GCA_903894475.1 uncultured beta proteobacterium | reverse complement strand
ATCGCGCCCAGGGCCAGGTCGAGATCTGAAGCGCTCCTGAATTCATGCCGGGATTGGTTGCAACCGCTGCGTTTGAAGCCCAAAACCCATCAGCATTTCCAGACCGGCCAAATCTCTGCATGTTCGCCCCGGCGGCCACAGTCGGTCCAAGTCCATCGGAAAAAGCGAATTCAAACATATGAGACCGGCATGGACAGGCTCCACAGCGTGGTATCCGCCAGGTTGACTCGCACCCGCGCCTCGAAAATCGCGTGCATTGTGAGTCACCAGAGTGAAGTCGCCGGCGACGACCCATACCATCAAATCCCAATCTTTGCTTTGGAGAAGCCCGCGATCACGCACACAGGTTGCCTCAACATGCCCTGCTGCAATTGCATCATCGACAAGTTCTGGCGACAGGCACTCGTCGATCAGCCAACCGCAGCATCATGCTTTGGTAGCCCGGACCACACGAACGGTCTTAACCTTCCACGTTGGGTTGACCTCGGAAAGCCGCCGTGGCCGACCCCGCTTGGGGTGAATTTTGGCGTAGGTGCGTGCCGCTTCGATGTGCTCATCAGTCAAAAACGGGTATGACGAAATCAGTCGTTCTTTGTCGATTCCCTTGTCTAAGGACGCTGTAATCGTGTCGATCGGCACACGCGTGCCCCAAAAAACCGGCATGCCATTCATGATTGCAGAATCAATATGCACCAAGGAATCGGCCTTCTCCACCTGATGAACACATTCAATGGCGTCATGGATGAAAGCAGAAACGTCTATCCGAGCGTGCGGCACAGTGACGGTCCAATCGAAATCTTTGGCCACATTGTCCATTGAGAAGATGGATAACTTCTGGCGACTATGCTCAACACGGATGGTGAGCTCACCCACAATCTGCTTGCGCAATGATGCGGCAAATTGCCCTTCAGTTCCGAAATAGAAGCGAGCGAACCCGGCTGCGAGACGGGCAAATTGACGACCCTTTTCTGAACGAAACAGAGAATCAGGAACAATTCGCTCATCTATGACTCGATTCATGTCGCGATCTGAGAGGCCGGCAATGAACGCAGCCTCTGCAGTAGGAATGTAAGTCGCGCTGTTTGCCATAAACCCCTCCGATTCATCGGAATTATAAATTAGGACAGTTCATTTTGCAACCAACCAGGCACGTTGAGTGATTTTGTGCCGCGGTGGTGCCGATGAAAAAATTCGCGCCTTTTGCGACCCAATGGAATCGTCATCATAGGAAACGTCGAAGCCATTTTGGGCCAATACCCAATGGTCAATTTCAGTCCAAGTGAAATTTGGCGGGCCAAAAGTGGGCCAAAGATGGGCCAAAAGTGGGCCACAAAGCAAAACGCCAACTCGAAAGTTGGCGTTTGCTTACGGGGTCAGCCCCGTATCTATTGGTTGCGCGAGCAGGATTTGAACCTGCGACCTTTGGGTTATGAGCCCAACGAGCTACCAGACTGCTCCATCGCGCGGTATGTTTGTATTGTACTCTATCAAGCCTTGTCGGCCTCGCCCGCCGGGGCTTCAATTTCGGCCGGGCGGTCGACCAATTCAACCAGGGCCATCGGAGCGTTGTCGCCGACGCGGAAACCCATTTTCAGGATGCGTGTGTAGCCACCGGGACGTGTCTTGAAACGCGGGCCGAGGTCATTGAAGAGCTTGACCACGCTGTCGCGGTCACGCAAGCGGTCAAACGCCAGACGGCGATTGGCGACGGTGGCTTCTTTTGCCAGGGTGATCATCGGCTCCACCACACGGCGCAGTTCCTTGGCTTTTGGCAAGGTCGTCTTGATGACTTCGTGCGTGATGAGTGAATTCATCATGTTGCGCAGCATCGCCAGGCGGTGCTCGCTGGTTCGATTGAGTTTACGTAATCCGTGTCCGTGACGCATGGTGGTTTCCTTTAGTTTTAGCAGGCAGCCGTATCAGGTACTGCCCGTGGCGCTGAGACCTTTTCTGGCCTCAGAAATTAACGCTTTTCGAGTGCGGCGGGCGGCCAACTTTCGAGCTTCATGCCCAAAGTCAGGCCACGTGATGCCAGTACTTCCTTGATCTCGTTGAGTGATTTGCGACCAAGATTCGGGGTCTTCAGCAATTCATTTTCGGTGCGCTGGATCAGGTCCCCGATGTAGTAGATATTTTCTGCTTTCAGGCAGTTGGCTGAGCGAACGGTCAGTTCAAGCTCGTCCACCGGACGCAGCAGAATCGGGTCGAACTGTGTGCTGCCGCGCGGCGCGGGCGCGTCAAACGCTGCCAGTTCGGTGCCTTCAAGCTGGGCAAACACGGCAAGTTGCTCAACCAGAATTCTGGCCGATGCGCGAACCGCTTCTTCAGCCGAGATGGCACCGTTGGTTTCGATGTCAACCACCAGCTTGTCCAGATCGGTACGCTGCTCAACACGCGCGCTCTCCACGGTGTAGCTGACGCGCTTGACCGGAGAGAAGGAAGCGTCGAGCACGATGCGGCCAATCGACTTGGTCGGCTCATCGCCGTGACGGCGCATGGTGCCTGGCACGTAGCCACGACCCTTTTCAACCTTGATCTGCATATCGAGCTTGCCGCCTTGCGAGAGGTGGGCAATGATGTGCTCCGGATTGACGATTTCGACGTCGTGCGGCGTCTGGATGTCGCTCGCGGTGACCGGGCCATCGCCGTCTTTGCGCAGGCTGAGTGTGACTTCTTCACGATTGTGGAGCTTGAAGACAACGCCCTTCAGATTCAACAGGATGTTGACCACGTCTTCTTGTACGCCGTCAATAGAGGAATACTCGTGCAAGACGCCGGCGATGGTGACTTCGGTAGCAGCGTAGCCCGGCATGGAGGAGAGCAGGACACGACGCAATGCGTTGCCAAGCGTGTGGCCATAGCCACGCTCGAAGGGCTCCAGAGCAACCTTTGCCCGATGGGCGGAGAGATGCTCGACGTTGATGGCTTTGGGTTTCAGTAAACTATTTTGCATGCAGACTTCCTCTCAATACCCCCGGCTCATTACACCGGTAAGGCTGGCGAAGCACCTGAAACGCAGCAACTGCGCCCCAGGAACGATTTTGAACAAATAATGTTTTAAAAAAACTCTTAACGCGAATACAACTCGACAATCAACGACTCATTTACGTCAGCGGCAAACTGATCACGATCAGGAACCGATTTGAAAACGCCCTCAGCCTTTTCAATATTGACTTCAACCCAGCTCGGCATACCGACTTGCTGCGCCAACTGCAAGGCTTCAACAACGCGGTTCTGCTTCTTGGACTTCTCGCGAACGGCGATCACGTCACCAGCCTTGACCATGAAAGACGGGATATTGACCGCCTTGCCATTGACCGTTAGGGCTTTGTGCGAGACCAACTGACGCGCTTCAGCGCGGGTCGAGCCAAATCCCATGCGATAGACGACATTGTCCAGACGCGATTCAAGCAGAGACAGCAGATTGGCACCGGTATTGCCTTTGCGGCTATCGGCTTCTTCGAAATAGCGACGGAACTGCTTCTCCAAAATGCCATACATGCGCTTGACTTTTTGCTTTTCGCGCAGTTGCAGACCATAGTCCGAGGTGCGTGCACCCGAGGTACGACCATGCTGACCCGGCTTGGAGTCGAATTTTGCCTTGTCTCCAATGGAGCGGCGGGCGCTCTTGAGAAACAGGTCTGTGCCTTCTCGGCGTGATAATTTGGCCTTGGGGCCTAGATAGCGTGCCACTTGAACTTCCTTTATGTCATCTGCCGCACATCAGTGCGGGAGCCACCAGCTAATGCCGGTGGCGGTGGGCTTGTTTAAAAACTGAATACCGAATTCAGATACGACGGCGCTTTTGTGGACGGCAGCCGTTGTGCGGTACCGGCGTCACATCCGCAATCATGTTGATGCGAATGCCAAGAGCAGCCAGGGCGCGAACCGAAGATTCGCGACCAGGACCGGGTCCCTTGATTTCAACATCAAGATTCTTGATTCCCTGCTCGATGGCAGCACGACCGGCCACCTCGGAGGCGACCTGCGCCGCAAACGGCGTGGACTTGCGGGAACCCTTGAACCCCTGACCACCCGAAGACGCCCACGACAAGGCATTGCCTTGCCGATCAGCGATCGTGATGATGGTGTTGTTGAACGAGGCGTGGACGTGCGCTATGCCGTCTGCTACGTTCTTGCGAACCTTCTTACGGACCCGTTGGGCCGCGTTACTGGCGGGAGCTTTTGCCATAGTGGTCTTTCAATCCCTGTTATTTCTTCAATGAAGCAGCGGCCTTGCGGGGGCCTTTGCGGGTACGGGCATTGGTCCGCGTGCGTTGGCCACGCACAGGAAGGCCACGCCGATGACGGAATCCGCGGTAACAACCAATGTCCATCAAGCGTTTGATGTTCATCGTCGTTTCACGACGCAGATCACCTTCAATGGTGAATTGCGCAATCTGGTCGCGAATTTTTTCCAGATCCGAGTCAGTCAAATCCTTGACCTTCTTGGAGTAGGCGATGCCACAAGCTTCGCAGATTTTGCGAGCGCGATTGCGACCGATCCCGAAGATGGCGGTCAGGCCAATTTCAGAATGCTGTTGCGGCGGAATATTGATGCCAGCGATACGTGCCATTTTCGTCCTCTAAAACTTTATGCAATCAACCCTGACGCTGCTTGTGACGCGGATCCGAGCAGATCACACGCACCACGCCCTTGCGCCGAATTACCTTGCAGTTACGGCAAATTTTCTTGACCGAAGCCGAAACTTTCATTTCATTCTCCTAAAACCTTTGTTACTTAGCTCTGAATACAATCCGTGCCCGGCTCAAATCGTAGGGCGTCAATTCAACAGTGACTTTGTCACCTGGAAGAATGCGGATGTAGTGCATGCGCATTTTTCCGGAAATGTGTCCCAACACGATGTGTCCGTTTTCCAGCTTTACACGAAACGTGGCATTGGGCAGGTTTTCAACCACTTCGCCCTGCATCTGAATGACATCGTCTTTTGACATAGTTTGCTTGCCTTAGGAAGACTTGAAATTGGCCTTCTTCAACAAGGACTCATACTGTTGTGACATCAGATAATTCTGTACCTGGGCCATGAAATCCATGGTCACCACAACAATAATCAGGAGCGAGGTGCCGCCAAAGTAAAACGGCACGTTGTATTTCAGGATCAGGAATTCGGGCAGCAAGCAGACCAGCGTGATGTAAATCGCACCAGCAAAGGTCAGTCGTAGCAAAATCTTGTCGATGTAGCGAGCCGTCTGGTCACCGGGACGAATGCCGGGGATGAAGGCGCCGCTCTTCTTCAGGTTATCAGCTGTTTCGCGGCTGTTAAAGACCAGCGCCGTGTAAAAGAAGCAGAAAAATACAATTGCGCTAGCGTACAGCATGACGTAAATTGGCTGCCCGGGCGTCAAGGAACCAGCAATGTCTTTCAGCCAGCGCATCGAGTCGCCGGTACTGAACCAGCCGACCACTGTGGCGGGCAACAAAATGATGCTGGAGGCGAAAATCGGTGGGATCACGCCAGCCATGTTGAGTTTCAGGGGTAGGTGGGAAGACTGTCCACCATAAACCTTGTTGCCAACCTGACGCCGCGCGTAATTGACCAGGATCTTGCGCTGACCGCGCTCCACAAATACGACGAAGTACGTGACCAATGCCACCAGAACGACAATGAACAGTGCCACGATGATGCTCATGGCACCAGTGCGCACCAGTTCGAGCAGTCCGCCAATGGCGTTGGGCAAACCAGCCGCGATTCCGCCAAAAATGAGAATCGAGATGCCGTTACCCAGGCCACGCTCGGTGATTTGCTCTCCCAACCACATCAGGAACAGCGTACCCGATGTCAGCGTGACGATAGCGGTCATGCGAAAACCAAAACCCGGCACCATCACCAGGCCCGGCGAGCTTTCCAGCGCCAGGGCAATGCCCATGGACTGGAACAGTGCCAGGCCGAGGGTGCCGTAACGAGTGTATTGGGTGATCTTGCGCCGACCGGCTTCGCCCTCTTTCTTCAGCTGTTCAAAAGTGGGCAGCACGTAGGTGAGCAACTGCATGATGATCGATGCCGATATATAGGGCATGATGCCCAGCGCGAAAACGGTGAAGCGCGACAGCGCGCCGCCCGAGAACATGTTGAACATGCCCAGGATACCGCCCTGCTGACCCTTGAAAAATTGCGCAAGTTGCGCCGGATCGATGCCTGGCACCGGAATGTGGGCGCCAACGCGGTACACCACGAGGGCAAGCAGCAAAAAGACGAGGCGGCGACGCAGGTCGCCGAACTTGCCGGTTTTTGCCAATTGTGCTGCGTTGGTTGCCACGTGCGAAGTCTTTCTATAGCTGTTTAAGCGAAACTGCCGCCAGCTGCCTCAATGGCTGCCTTGGCAGCGGCGGTGGCACCGATACCGGTGCACTTGAGCGCTTTGGTGATTTCACCCGTCTTGATGATCTTGACGACCCTGGCGAGTTCACCCACCAGACCGGCCTGCTTGAGCGTCACCAGATCGATTTCGGCTGCACCGAGCAGTTCCAGCGAAGCCAGGGTGACTTCAGCGTTGAACTTGAGCAGATGGGATTTGAAACCGCGCTTGGGCAAGCGCCGCTGCATAGGCATTTGACCGCCTTCAAAACCGACTTTATGGTAGCCGCCAGCACGTGATTTCTGGCCCTTGTGACCGCGACCTGCGGTCTTGCCAATGCCAGATCCGATACCGCGACCGACGCGACGCTTGTAGTGTTTTGCACCGTCAGCGGACTTGATGCCATTGAGTTCCATCATCAACCTCTTAGAGCACTTTGACCAGATAACTGATCTTGTTAATCATGCCGCGGACCTCGGGCGTATCCACCAACTCGCGCACGCTGCGAATTTTGCGAAGACCAAGACCACGAACGGTGGCGCGGTGCGATTCCTGGCAACCGATAGGGCTGCGAACCAACTGCACTTTGACTGTTTGTTTTGTCGTCATTTCTGGACTCCCGGTCAGACGAAGAGTTCTTCAACCGTCTTGCCGCGCTTGGCAGCGACATGCGACGGCGTCGTGGCATGCGACAGGGCGTCGAGCGTCGCACGAACCATGTTGTAGGGATTGGTCGAGCCATGGCTCTTGGCCACGATGTCGGTGATCCCGACGACCTCGAAGACAGCGCGCATCGGACCGCCGGCGATGATGCCGGTTCCCTTGGGAGCGGGCGCCATCATGACAGCCGCTGCACCATGCTGACCCATCACCTTGTGGTGGATCGAACCATTCTTGAGCGAGACCTTGGTCAGGTTGCGGCGCGCTTCTTCCATCGCCTTTTGCACTGCTGCAGGCACTTCTTTTGACTTGCCCTTGCCCATGCCAACCCGGCCATCGCCGTCACCGACCACGGTCAGTGCCGCAAAGCCAAGAATGCGGCCACCCTTGACCACCTTGGTAACGCGATTGATCGCGATCATCTTCTCACGCAGACCGTCTTCAGGCCCTTCAGCCTTGCCCTGCATTTTCGCTTGAACTTTAGCCATTCTGTTTTCCGATCTGCTTAGAACTGCAAGCCTGCTTCACGTGCCGCATCTGCCAAAGCCTTGACGCGACCATGGTATGCAAACCCGGCACGATCAAAGGCAACTTTTTCAACACCGGCCGCCTTGGCCTTTTCAGCCACGCGCTTGCCAACAACCTGGGCGGCAGCAACATTGCCGCCCTTGCCAGAAGCACCCAGGGCGGTACGAACTTCGGCTTCTGCGGTCGATGCACTTGCCAAAATTTTGTCGCCATCGCCAGAAATGACGCTGGCATAAATATGCAGATTGGTCCGTGTTACCGTCAAACGGGCGACACGCTGGGTGGCGATCCGGATACGGGTTTGACGGGCTCTGCGCAGACGCTGTTCTTTTTTGCTCAACATGGTGCTGCCCCTTACTTCTTCTTGGTTTCTTTGATCGTGATCTTTTCATCCGAATAGCGGATGCCCTTGCCCTTGTAGGGTTCGGGAGGACGGATGGCACGAATCTCGGCGGCCACCTGACCAACGCGCTGACGATCCGCGCCCTTGATCACGATTTCAGTCGGTGTTGGCGTTGCGACGCTGATACCGGCCGGCATGTCTTTGTTGACAGGGTGGGAATACCCAACCGTCAGATTCAGCTTGGCGCCTTGTGCCTGGGCTTTGTAGCCCACGCCAACCAGGTTGAGCTTCTTCTCAAAGCCCTTGGTCACGCCTTGCACCATGTTGTTGACCAACTGGCGCATGGTGCCGCTCATGGCATCGGCTTCACGGGAGTCGTTGGCAGGAGCAAAGCTCAGCTTGCCGGCATCGAGTGTGACCTTGACCAGGGCGTTCTGGGCAAAAGACAGTACACCGCCAGCGCCTTTGACGCTGATCTGGTCTTCTTTGAGTGATACATCCACGCCAGCCGGAACGGCGACGGGCATTTTTCCTATACGGGACATTTTCTGGTACTCCTGAATGTCACGCTCTAAGCGACGTAACAGAGCACTTCGCCACCGACACCGGTAGCGCGCGCTTTGCGATCAGTCATGACGCCCTTGGGGGTGGTGACTATCGCCACACCCAGGCCATTCTGGACTTGAGGAATGGCATCACTGCCACGGTAAACACGCAAACCAGGGCGACTGACGCGCTCAATGCGCTCAATCACTGGCCGGCCAGCGTAGTATTTCAGGGCGATTTCAAGCTCTGCCTTGCCGTCTTCAGTGTTGATTTTGAAGCCGTCAATATAGCCTTCGTCTTTCAACACTTGGGCAATCGCCACCTTCACTTTGGAAGAGGGTACGCTGACGGTGGTTTTTGCCACCATCTGCGCATTGCGAATGCGTGTCAACAGGTCGGCGATGGGATCACTCATGCTCATGTCTATGTCTCCTACCGCTTACCAACTAGCCTTGACTATGCCGGGGATTTCTCCAGCAAAAGCCATTTCACGAATCTTTGCACGCGCCAGACCGAAATACTGGAAGGTGCCACGAGGACGACCGGTGATCGCGCAACGGTTGCGCTGGCGCGTCGGATTGGCATTGCGAGGAAGCTTTTGCAAGCCCAGACGGGCCGCCGCGCGCTCTTCGTCGCTGCGCTTGAGGTCAGCGGAAATTGCCTTGAGTTCCGCGTGTTTTTTCGCGTACTTGGCAACCAGTTTGTCGCGCTTGAGTTCGCGCTCGATTAAAGCCATTTTAGCCACAGGTCACCTCAGTTCTTGAAGGGGAAACGGAAGCCTGCGAGCAGTGCTTTGCACTCTTCATCGGTCTTGGCCGTTGTGGTGATGCTGATATTGAGGCCGCGCAAGGCGTCAACCTTGTCGTATTCAATTTCAGGGAAGATGATCTGTTCTTTGACGCCGATGTTGTAGTTGCCGCGGCCATCAAAAGCCCGACCGGAAATACCCCGGAAATCGCGAACACGCGGCAAAGCCACGGTGACGAAGCGATCCAGAAACTCGAACATCTGGACGCCACGCAATGTAACCATGCAGCCAATGGCCTGGTTCTCACGAATCTTGAAGCCCGCAATGGCCTTCTTGGACATGGTGACAACCGGCTTCTGACCGGCAATCTTGCTCAGGTCAGCGACCGCGTGGTCCATGATCTTCTTGTCGGCCACGGCCTCACTGACACCCATGTTCAAGGTGATTTTGGTGAAACGCGGAACCTGCATGGGAGAGGTATAGCCAAATTTGGCCATCAGCTCTGGCGCCACTTTTTCGCGATAGTGTTGTTGCAAACGAGCCATGTTCATGCCACCTTGATTTCTTCACCACTGGACTTGTAGACGCGAACGCGTTTACCGTCCGCCAGCAGTTTGATGCCAACACGATCAGCCTTGCCCGAGGCAGCGTTGAATATCGCCACGTTGGACTGGTGAATGGGCATCGCCTTCTCAACAATGCCGCCAACCGTTCCCTTCATGGGATTGGGTTTGGTATGTTTCTTGACGATATTGACGCCGTCCACGATCACGTGGGAGTCGTCCTTACGCGAAGCAATGGTGCCGCGCTTGCCCTTGTCGCGCCCCGCGAGCACGATGATTTGGTCGCCTTTGCGAATCTTGTTCATGGCGTGTCCTTACAAAACTTCAGGAGCCAGGGACACGATCTTCATGAACTTCTCGGTACGCAGTTCGCGCGTCACCGGGCCGAAGATACGGGTGCCGATTGGCTCCAATTTGGCGTTCAGCAACACTGCGGCATTGCCATCGAATTTGACCAGCGAGCCGTCACTGCGACGGATGCCCTTGGCCGTACGTACCACCACTGCACTGTAAATCTCGCCTTTTTTGACGCGACCGCGCGGAGCAGCTTCCTTGATACTTACTTTGATAACGTCGCCGACGCTGGCGTAGCGACGCTTGGACCCGCCGAGCACCTTGATGCACAGGACGGACTTTGCGCCGGTATTGTCGGCAACTTCTAATCTGGATTCAGCTTGGATCATTTCAATTCTTCCCAACTTGCACCGGATAAATCCGGTCAGTCTTGGGCCCGTCGTTTGCGATGTAAACCACTCACATCACGCTCGCTGGGCAGACACTTCGTACTTTTTCAAGCGAAGCCGGCTATTGTGCACGACTTCTACCGGGCCGTCAAGATGTTTATTCAGGCCAGGTGAAATATTGCCGCGCCAAGGCGGAAAAAGCGGCAATTTCAGGGTCCAGGCCGGTTTCCTGCTGCAGTATTTCCCCGACCGACTGCGCCAGCGAAGACGCCAGTCTGGCGTCCAGAAACAACAACCTGGAGCGCCGGGCCAGCACATCTTCCACCTTGATCGCATATTCGTAACGGGCAGCAAATCGAACCATGGCTTCGGTGAAACCCGGACATAGCTCGGTCTCGGCACCCGGCAGACCTGCCAGCAAGGCTTGTTCATCGCCATAGGAATGCGCACCCGGCGCATGACAAATCGAGACCGCCTTCATGCCCACGGGTCCAGCACCAACCAGTTTTAAGTGCAAAGTGACCCCGCCAGGCTTCTTTGCAAGCAGAGCCTCTTGCATACAGGTATGCAACACATCTTCAGCCATGGCACGGTAAGTGGTCCACTTGCCACCTGTCACAGTCACCAGACTGCTGCGACTCACCAGCACCGTGTGCTCTCGGCTCAAACCCTTGGTGTTCTCGCCCTCATCGTCCTGCGGTTTGACCAGCGGGCGCAGACCCACCCAGATGCT
>CAITQH010000144.1 GCA_903894475.1 uncultured beta proteobacterium | reverse complement strand
CTTTTGCCCGGTCGCCCAATGCCTGATCGGTTTCAAACAGCAAATCAATATCGCCACCCCTGCGGTCGTCCAGCGCCATCGAGCCGAACACGCGAACCCGGACTCCTTCGCCCAGTATCCGTCGGGCTGTCTGGCAGATGGTATTGACTTGGTCGGAACTTAATCGCATGGCGGTATTTTCGCTTCTATTTTCCGATTTTCATAGGATGCGTGGCGAGGCGGCGCGGCAGCCCTGGCATCCCGCCAAAAGGTGGAAGAAACCCCCGGGTTGTTCAGACGATCAAGCAGCGAGTGCGGCCAGGATCACTATGAAAGTAATAGCGGGTAGCGCTTGATTGACGGGCGCTGCAATCCATGAAGTCCGGGGGCATGGATCGCCGCGCTTCGCTCGCGATGACGGGGTGGACTGCCGCGACCTACTCAGTGACGTTGCGGGTTCATGGTAGGGCTGGTCGGCTGGCAAGCGCCAGCGCTCAGTGCTGCGTCGGTTTGAACATGGCGTCCAGGCTAGGTGCGTCCAGCACCCTATCAAGCCAGGCGTCAATTTGCTCGGCGCTGGCAGCCGATATTTGGTTCACCACCTCTGCCGGCACAACGCCAAATCGCCTGGACAACAACTTCTGTAATGCCACTGCCTCACCTTGTTGCATGCCTTGCTGCATCCCTTGCTGCATGCCTTTTTCAATCCCGATTTTCTCAATGCTTGAAACGTATGCCATTTTCTTCCGCCAGACACTTGGTGCGGCGCCTTACCCCGGCTGTCCAACTGTAGTTGCCCAACTGAAGCTTGACAATGCATAAATTAGTATGCATACTTTGCCTCATGCGCTTCACTTGGCACGAGCCCAAACGGTTGATCAACCTTAAGAAGCATGGGTTTGACTTCGCGGATGCAGAAGGCGTCTTCAACGGCACGACGTCCACCGTTGAAGACAAGCGCCATTACCAGGGCGAGCAACGGTTTAACACGACCGGGCTGCTGGGGGTTGTGGTGGTGGTCATTACCCATACCGAAACCGAGGAAGAAATCCACATTATTTCCATGCGCGAGGCAGAAAACCATGAAACACACCAATTCTTCTCTTACCTCTGACAAGGTACCTCGGTTGCGGGTGGGCTTGAAAGATGTGACACAGCCTGAGTTTTCCGCTGCGCTGACGCAGCAAATGGGCAAGCACCGCATCACCATCATGCTTGACGATGCCGTGTTGCAGGCATACAAGGCGCGTGCCGGTGGGCGCGGCTACCAGACCTTGATCAATGAGACGCTGCGCCGGGGTTTAGCGGTTGATGCAGTAAAGGAGGCGCTGCGCGAGGTGATTCGTGAAGAGTTGCACCCGGTTTGAGGTACTCGCTGCCAGGGCCTACGGTCCGGCGCACCCGGTCTTGACTTTACGCAGAGGCATCGAGCGCGGGCAGGTCGACAAAAATATCCGCCACAGCAATGATCAGTTCAGGGAAAGCCAGCGGCGAACACTGGTCCTCGACGCCGTAGACCAGCGGCTTGCCGTAGGCGCTGTTCTCCAGGCGGTAGATCGTTACCGAGCGGTCGCCCGGATGCACCAGCCAATACTCGGCAACGCCATGCTGCTCGAACAGTGAGCGTTTGGTGCGCTGGTCGTGCACCGCTGTGCTCGGCGACAAGACCTCGATCACCCAATCCGGCGCGCCAAGACAGCCGTGGTTGTCTTTGAGCTTGTCCGGATCACAAACCAGGCTGATGTCAGGCTGCACCACCGTGTCGATTTCGTGGTCTGCCGCGCCCTTGCCGCCCAGGCGCACGTCAAAGGGAGCGACGAAAGGACGACACGGTTTGCCGCGGAAATAGCCGTGGATCACCGAAAACAACTCGCCTACGATCAATTGGTGTGAATTGCTTGGTGCCGGGCTCATGGCATAGACCTGGCCCTGAATAAGTTCCCAGCGCTCACCCGGCGGCCACGTCAAGTAGTCGGCATAACTAAACCCGGTGTCGTGATTGCCTTGCGGCGTGCCCATCGTGCGAATTCCTGGAGCAGTAAGGATAAGCAGTTTAGCCCTATTCACTGCTCTGCAGGACAAGACGGATGATCCCCGATTGTTCGGGGCGTCAGGAAGATTTGGGCGCTACACCGGCGTTTTCTGCAGCCTGGACACTATCCAGAAGTCGCTCCAGATCGGGCAAATCGCTTTGCACGGTATCAAAGACGACATTTGGGTTGGTCCTGTGATATGTGTGGGTAAGACGAATCCGCATCGCGTACACGTCATCAAGGTGCTGCCAGGCATCGGGATTACGCTGCTTCAGTCCAGGCGCCAGTTTCATGATGTTGTTTGCAGCTTCGCCAATATCTGTCAGCCCTTTGATGACGGCACGCTGGGTCTTGTCAGTCATACGGGCTTAGCTTCCCTAACAACTCTGGCACGAAAGCGTTCGTGCAAGTCAAGCGGCGTCAAAATGTCGGCCTTGATTCCCGTCAGCGCTTGGATTGCAACCTGGATTCTGGCAAGGCTTAGCAGTGTCGTCTTGCCGTCGATTTCGTCGACAAGAATGTCCAGATCACTGCCGTCAGTATCCCTGCCATGGATAACCGATCCAAACACGCGAGGATTCGCAGCATCGTTCTTTGCAACTATGAGGCGAATGCGATCACGGTGGATTTGAAGAGCTTCAGACGGCTTCATATTTCGACACGGGGACAAGCAAAAATGACTCTTTGGTAAGCTGTCAAAAGCATAGCACAACCCTAGCGCTACCGGAAGATGGTTGTAGCCTCAGCCTGAATGGCGTTCACTTGGGATGCTAGCCAAAGCCTGCCGGCAAGACCATCGGACTGCCGGTATCGCGCCAAAAGACGGCAAATCCCGCGGCTGTTCGGGCCATCGGTTGCGGCCTCGCGCTTTCACAATCACTGGCATGAGTACGGCTCTCGCTCCCCCTTCGTTGCTGGACCAGTTGCGGGTCAATTCGCGCCTGCCTCTGATGCTTGGGGTCTCCGCGGCGGTGGCCGCGATGGCGGCGCTGTGGCTCTGGAGCCGTGCGCCGGACTACGGCGTGCTGTACAGCAATCTGTCTGACCGCGATGGTGGCGCCATCATTGCCTCGCTGCAGCAGATGAACATCCCCTACAAGTTCTCGGAGGGCGGTGGCGCCCTGCTGGTGGCGTCCAACAAGGTGCCTGAAGCGCGGTTGCGCCTGGCCGCGCAGGGGTTGCCCAAGGGCGGCAACGTCGGCTTTGAGCTGATGGACAACCAGAAATTTGGCACCAGCCAGTTTGCTGAGCAGATCAACTACCAGCGTGCGCTGGAGGGCGAACTGGCGCGCTCCATCAATTCCATTTCTGCTGTCAGTTCGGCGCGCGTGCACCTTGCTCTGCCCAAGGCCTCGCTGTTTGTGCGCGACCAGAAGAAACCCAGTGCCTCGGTGGTGCTGAGCCTGCATCCGGGGCGAACCATTGACGACGGCCAGATCAGCGCGCTGGTGCATCTGATCTCCAGCAGCGTGCCTGAGCTCTCCGCCAAGAGCATTACCGTGGTCGACCAGAACGGCAACCTGCTGTCGGCCGCCAACGCCGAGGCGCGCGGTCTTGATACCAGCCAGCTCAAATACGCCAAGGAGATTGAGCAGGGCTACATCCGGCGCATCGAAGCCATTTTGCAGCCGATTGTTGGCAACAACAATGTGCACGCTCAGGTGTCGGCCGACATCGATTTCTCGATCGTCGAAAACACCGACGAGAAGTACCGGCCCAACAGTGAGCCCGGCAGCGCCGCCATTCGCAGCCAGCAGGTGAGCGAGTCGGGGCAGCAAGGCAGCAGCGTGGTCGGCGGCGTGCCGGGCGCGCTCAGCAATCAGCCACCCGGCACGGCGCTGGCCCCGGTGGCTCCGGCCAGCCAGGTCAAGCCTGCGCCCCAGGCGGCGCTCGCGTCCAAGACCGGCGCGCCGGCAGCGAGCACCAGTCCGGTTGCCGCCTCGGCGGTTGCCAGCGCTGCGACACCGGTCAATGCGCGCAAGGAAGGCACCACCAACTTTGAGCTCGACCACTCGATCCGTCATGTGCAGCAGGGCGCCGGCGCCATCAAGCGCCTGTCGGTAGCGGTGCTGGTCAACTACCGCGTTACGCAGAGCGCGCAGGGCAAGCGCGAGACACAGGCGCTGACGCCGGCCGAGTTGGAGCAGATCAAGAATCTGGTCAAGGAGACCATGGGTTTCAGCGCCGAGCGCGGCGACTCGGTCAACGTGGTCAACAGTCCTTTTGCTACTGAGCCAACGGTCGAGACACCCGAGGTGCCCTGGTGGCGCCAGAGCGAAAACATCGATATGGCCAAGGTGGCCGGCACCAATCTGGCGCTGGGCCTGCTTGCGCTGTACTTGCTCTTGGGTGTTCTGCGGCCTCTGCTGCGCAAGCTGCTGCAGCCATCCGGCGCGGCGGCGCCGGCGACGCCAGCGACTGCCGAGTCAGGGGCTCAGGAATCAGCGGACGCTGCCCCGGCGGCAGCGCCAAGAGTCGACAACCGTCAAAACAGGCGCCATCAGGACAACGTGCAGTACGCGCAACAGTCAGCGGCGGAGGGGCCGCAGATGGTCGCCATGCTGGTGAAAAACTGGATGGACAAGAAAGATGGATGAAGGCATCAGAAGAAGCGCCATCCTCTTGATGTCGCTTGGTGAGGACGCTGCCGGTAACGTACTGCAGTTCATGTCGCAGACGGCTGTGCAGGCCTTGGGCGAAGCCATCGCCGGCTTGCAGCAAGTCAGGCATGACGAGGTGAGCGAGGTGCTGGAGGAGTTTCGCCTGGAGACCGAACAGTATTCGGCGATGCATCTGGACTCGGCCAGCTATCTGCGCGGCGTACTGACCAAGGCTCTGGGCAATGACAGGGCGGCTGATCTGCTGGAAAACATTTCGCAGTCCAACCAGTCGGCCAGCGGCATCGAGCGCCTCAACCACTTGGGCGCTGCCGAGGTGGCCGAGCTGATTCGTGACGAGCATCCACAGATCATTGCCACGATGCTGGTGCACATGAAGCGCGACAAGGCGGCAGGCGTGCTGGAGCACCTTTCAGAGCGGATCCGATACGACGCTGTGCTGCGTGTGGCCACCTTCGGCGGTGTGCAGCCTGCTGCCCTCAAAGAACTGACCGAGGTGCTCTCCGAGATGCTCTCGGGCGAAGGCGTACAGCACATGGGTCTGGGCGGTGTTCGCGCCGCTGCAGAGATTGTCAACCAGATGAGCAGCACGCACGAAGAGGCCTTGATCAAGCACGTTCGCGAGCACGACGAGAATCTGGCGCAAAAGATACTCGACCAGATGTTCCTGTTCGAGAACCTGCTCGACCTCGACGACCACTCGATCCAGTTGCTGCTCAAGGAAATCGAAACCGAGTCGCTGGTTGTGGCACTCAAAGGTTCGCAGCAGGAGATGCGCGACAAGTTCCTCAAGAACATGTCACAGCGAGCCGCCGAAGCCTTGCGCGAGGAGATGGAAATCCATGCTCCGGTGCGGGTCTCGCAGGTCGAGACCGAGCAAAAGAGCATTCTGCAGATCGTGCGCCGACTGACCGACGCTGGCGAGATCACGGCTGGCAGTTCGAATGGAGATGCCTTTGTCTGATATGAGCACCTGGCATCGATGGGAAATGAGTTCCATCACAGCCCCCACGACGGCTGCACCGGTTCGCGCGACGACCGAACGCAGCGCCTCGCCGGCAGGCAGGCATCCGGTTCTGATGGTTGATGAGGCAGAGCTCCTGCACCTTCGGCAGCAAGCCCAACAGGCCGGGCAACTTGAAGGGCATCGCGCAGGCTTTGAGCAAGGCAAGGCCGAGGGTTGTGCAGCCGGCTTGAGCCTGGTGCAGGCGCAGGCGCAGGCGCTGCGAAACCTGATGCTGACGCTACCGGCGGCCATGCGCGCGGCAGAGGCCGAAGTGGCAGACGACCTGATGGCGCTGGCACTCGATATTGCACGCCAGCTTGTCGGCCAGGCACTGGCAGCGGAGCCGCAACACATGCTTGGTCTGGTGCGCGAATTGCTGCGCATGGAGCCTACGCTCAATGGCACGCCGCGGCTCTTGCTGCATGTGGACGATGCGGCCCTGGTGCAGCAGCACATGGCCGACGAACTGCATGCCGCTGGCTGGCGCATTCGCACCGATCCGGGGATTGAGCGTGGCGGTTGCCGTGTTCATGCCGCCGGTGGTGCCCTGGATGCGACGCTGGGGACGCGCTGGGAGCGGATTGAAGCGAGCTTCAGGCGCGATAAGGGTAGCGCCGAGGGAGCAACGGCATGAATGACATGTCGCACCCACTGGCGGTCAATGCGCATGTGCAGGCCTGGCAGGCGCTGATGTGCCAGGCCCGCCGCGATGTGGCGCTGAGTGTTCCGGTGCGCGTCTGTGGCCGGCTGACGCGCGCTGTCGGCCTGGTACTCGAAGCGGTCGGGCTGCGCCTTCCGGTGGGTAGCGACTGCCTGATTGAGCTTCCGCCGGGCTACCCCAACAAGACCGCCGAGGCCGAAGTGGTTGGCTTCGCCGGCGATCGAATATTCCTGATGCCACAGAGCGAGGTTGATGGTTTGCTGCCGGGCGCGCGCGTTTACGCGATGGAGTCGACGCCCGGGCGCGGCAATGGTGCCAGCGGCAGCGGACCAAGAACCAAGCGCTTGCCGGTCGGCGAAGGTATGTTGGGCCGCGTCGTGGATGCCGCCGGTCGGCCGCTCGATGCGCTGGGTCCGCTCAAATTCACGAGAGAAGTGGCGCTCACCGCGGCACCGGTCAATCCGCTGAGTCGGGCCCCGATTGACAGCGTGCTCGATGTGGGCGTTCGTGCCATCAATGCATTGTTGACGGTTGGGCGCGGCCAGCGCATGGGCCTTTTTGCCGGCTCTGGCGTCGGCAAGAGCGTGCTGCTGGGCATGATGGCGCGCTACACCAGCGCCGATGTGATCGTGGTCGGACTGATCGGCGAGCGTGGCCGCGAAGTAAAAGATTTCATCGACAACACACTCGGGGCCGTAGGTATGGCACGTGCCGTGGTGGTGGCCGCGCCGGCTGACCATTCGCCGCTGATGCGGCTGCAGGGCGCAGCATATGCAACCTGTCTGGCCGAGTATTTTCGGGATCAGGGCAAGGACGTGCTGCTGATCATGGATTCGCTGACGCGCTATGCCATGGCGCAGCGCGAAATCGCTCTGGCTGTGGGCGAGCCACCGGCTACCAAGGGCTACCCGCCGTCGGTGTTTGCCAAGCTGCCTACGCTGGTGGAGCGCGCCGGCAACGGTGCGCGCGACGCCGCCGGTCATGGCGGCTCGATTACTGCGTTTTACACGGTGCTGACCGAGGGCGACGATCTGCAGGATCCGATTGCCGACGCTGCGCGTGCCATTCTGGACGGCCACGTTGTGCTGTCGCGCAGTCTGGCCGAAGCGGGCCACTACCCGGCCATCGATATCGAGGCCTCCATCAGCCGTGCCATGACGGCACTGATTGACCCCGCAGAGTTCAAAACCGTGAGCCGGTTCAAGCAGATGCTGTCGCGCTACCAGCGCAATCGCGACCTGATCAGCGTCGGCGCCTATGCGCCAGGGCACGACCCGCAACTCGATCAGGCCGTTGCGCTTTACCCGCGGATTGAAGCCTTCTTGCAGCAGGCAATGGCCGATCGCGTCGAATACGGCAGCTCACGCTACCAATTACACGCTCTGTTCGATGAATAGCAGCACCCCCATTTTGGAGAAACCAGCATGACCACCAGACTTCCGCTCGCCACATTGATTGAACTTGCGCAGAACAAGACCGACGAAGCAACGCGCCGCCTCGGGCAACTGCAAAGTGCTCACATCACGGCCACACAAAAGCTCGATTTGTTGCAGCAGTATCGGCAGGAATATCTGGGCCAGTTGAGTCTGCATCTGCGCGATGGCGTATCGGCTGCGCATCTGCGCAATTACCAGCAATTCATTGCCACCCTCGATACGGCGATTGAGCAACAACGTGCTTTGACCACTCAGGCCGACACGCGACTCTCGCATGGTCGCACCGACTGGCAGCATACCAAGCGCCGCCAGAGCTCTTTTGACACGCTGGCAGAGCGGGTGCAAATGCAGGAGGCGACCCTGATCAATCGACGCGATCAGCGCGACACTGACGAACGCTCGGCGCGGCAGTTTTATTTACGCACAAGCAGCGCGGTTGAGTAGTCTGACCGGGAACACACCATGTCCATGCTGCTTCGCACCACCACACCAGGCCAGACGGCGGGCTACGCCCTCAATGCCAAGGGGCTTCCGGATGAGCCGGGACAGGCCGGTCTGCCCAGTTTTTGCGAAGTGCTGATTCGCTCTCTGAATAGCGGCGCCGAATTGGCTGCATCGATGCCAGCCAGGTCTGCCGGCTTCACGCCGCTGCGGCGTCAGTCTGGCGACGAAAAAGCCATGCCTGCAGAGTTGGTCAATGGCATGGTGATGTCTTTCGTGGCGCTGCAGAGCCGGGTCCCGGTGGCAGCGCCCGACGCCTCCCGAGCGGCGACTCAGGCGGCAAGGGCAGACCTGGCCCGGGCGCTTGAGTCTGAGGCCGCCAGCGTGACGCAGGGCCTGCCAGGCGATGCTCCGATTGCCGCCGGCGCACTCTCAAGACTTGTCGAGTCTTCGACTGCCACAGTGCTTTCGCCTCAGGCGCTGGCCGTGGCATCAGCACAGCTTGCGCAACAGGCGGTTCCGCTGGGCGCTCCTTCGGTCATGCATGGGCCGACACCCGTTGCCGGCACGACCAGCCCCTTGCTGCAGCAGCCTGGCTTGCGCGGTGCTCCCGTGACCGACACAGCAGCACTGTCACCGAGTTTGCCGGAGCTGGCACAGCTGGCACAGCCGGCACCTCAGGGACTTGCTTCTGAACTGCTCCCAACGGCCACAGCAGCGGCAGCGGCAACGGCAACGGCACAGCGCGGCCAAGCGGTGGTGCCCGCGAGTGCGCCCTCAGATATGCAAGTGCCGGCTCCAATTGCTGGCCAGGCCGCTGCGCTGCCGAAGCGCGCTGGCGAGCGCGGTGGGGTCCAGAACACGGATGTGGCACGGCCGGTGCGCCAGGCGGAGAGCGACGCCACCGTACGGTCACCAAGCTTGCCAGAGCTGGCACAGCTGGCGCCGCAGGCACTTGCGCCTGAGCTAACCGCAAAGACAACGACAACGACAACGACAACGACAACGACAACGACAACGGCTACGGCTGCGGCTACGGCACAGCGCGGCCAAGTGTTCTCGCCCGCGAGTGCGCCCTCAGATACGCAAGTGCCGGCCGCAATGGCTAGCCAGGCCGCTGCGATGCCGCATCGCGTTGGCGTGCGCGGTATGGTTCAGAAAACGGATGTGGCGCGACCGGCGCGCCAGCCAAAGAGCGACGCGGCAGGACGCTCACCGAGCTTGCCAGAGCTGGCGCCTCAGGCACTTGCGCCTGAGCTAGCACCAACGGCAACACTAGCAGCAGCAGCACCAACACAAACAGCGCAGCGCGGTCAAGTGGTCTCGCCCGCGATTGCGCCCGCAGACACGCAAGTGCTGGCCCCAATGGCTGGCCAGGCCGCTGCGCTGCCGCAGCGCGCTGGCGTGCGCGCTGTGGTCCAGAACGCGGCTGTGCCACGGCCTGTGCGCCAGCCAGAGATCGACGCCGCCGCACGGTCACCGAGCTTGCCAGAGCCGGCACAGCTGGCACCTCAGGCACTTGCGCCGGAGCTAGCCCCAACAGCAATGGCAGCGGCGACGGCAACAGCGCAGCGCGGCCAAGTGGTCTCGCCCGCGATTGCGACCGCAGACACGCAAGCGCCGGCCCCAATGGCTGGCCAGGCCGCTGCGCTGCCGCAGCGCGCTGGCGTGCGCGGTGTCGCCGAGAACACGGATGTGCCACGGCCGGTGCGCCAGCCAGAGAGCGTCGCGGCAGTGCGCTCACCGAGCTTGCCAGAGCTGGCACAACTGGTGCCTCAGGCACTTGCGCCTGAGCTAGCCCCAACAGCAACATCAACTGCAACATCAACAGCGGCAACAGCGCAGCGCGACCAAGTGGTCTCGCCCGCTATTGCGCCCGCAGACACGCAAGTGCCGGCCGCCAGGCCTGGCCAACAGGCTGCGCCGCCGCAGCGCGCTGGCGTGCGCGGTGTGGTCCAGAACGCGGCTGTGCCACGGCCTGTGCGTCAGCCAGAGATCGACGCCGCGCCACGGTCACCGACCTTGCCAGAGTGGGCGCAGCTGGCACCTCAGGCCCTTGCGCCTGAGTTAGCCCCAACGGCAACAGCAACAGCAACAGCGCAGCGCGACCAAGCGGTGGCACTCGCAGACATGCAAGCGCCAGCCGCCAGGCCCGGCCCACCGGCTGCGCTGCAGCCAGTGCGCCAGTCAGATACGGCTGAACTTGCACCTCAGTCGCTGCCTGTGGCGTCGGCACCGTTCGCGCAGCAGG
>CAITQH010000143.1 GCA_903894475.1 uncultured beta proteobacterium | reverse complement strand
CCAGCAGGGTTTCGACTTCAGTCGGACGAAAGTAGCGCGGGTCAATGCGGATGACTGCTTGTGGGGCATGGATTGCCGCGTCGGCTTCGCTTCCTCGCAATGACGGATTGATCCAATAGCCCACTTCGTCGACGCCGTCCCCCTCCCAGCGGATTTGCATTCCCAACGCCGCGGCTGTCTTTTCGATGAATTGGCGCACGCTGTACTGCACGCCTGTGGCGATAACAAAGTCCTCGGGCTGGTCCTGCTGCAGCATCAACCATTGCATGCGCACATAGTCCTTGGCGTGACCCCAGTCGCGCAGGGCGTCGATGTTGCCCATGAACAGACATTCCTCAAGCCCCTGGCTGATGTTGGCCAGACCCCGGGTGATCTTGCGCGTGACGAAGGTCTCACCTCGGCGTGGGCTTTCGTGGTTGAACAGAATGCCGTTGCAGGCATAAATCCCATAGGCTTCGCGGTAGTTGACGGTGATCCAGTAGGCATACATCTTGGCTACGGCGTACGGGCTTCTGGGGTAGAAGGGTGTGGATTCCTTTTGTGGGGTTTCCTGCACCAGGCCGTAGAGTTCAGACGTTGACGCTTGGTAGTACCGTGTCTTCTTTTCCAGTTTCAGGATACGGATAGCCTCCAGAATGCGCAGACTGCCCAGCGCATCAACGTCGGCGGTGTATTCGGGGCTCTCGAAGCTGACCGCCACATGGGACTGGGCGCCCAGGTTGTAGATTTCGTCCGGTTGCGTTTCCTGGATGATACGCACGAGGTTGCTGGTGTCGGTGAGATCACCGTAATGCAACTTGAAATTGGCGTTTTCTATGTGCGGGTCCTGGTAGATGTGATCGACACGCTGGGTATTGAAAGAACTGGCACGGCGTTTGATGCCGTGCACGATGTAGCCTTTTTCTAGGAGGAACTCGGCCAGGTAGGAGCCATCCTGGCCCGTGATGCCGGTGATGAGAGCGGTTTTTTGGATGGTCATGATGTCGATGCCAAAAGAGGATGGATTGCCACGTCGCTGCGCTCCTCGCAATGACAAACCAGAAAATCCTGATACGCCAGAGACAATCCCTGCGCCAAGTCGATATGGGCGTGCCACCCCAGGGCGTTGAGACGGCCGCTGTCCATCAACTTGCGCGGTGTGCCATCCGGTTTGCTGGGGTCAAAGTCAATGCGGCCGGCAAATCCGACGGCCCGGCCGACCGCCTGTGCTACTTCGGCGATCGTGATGTCTGAGCCGTAGCCGACGTTGATCTGGCTCTGCATCGGCTGAGTCTGTGCCTCATAGGTGACTTTGGGCAGATTCATCACGAAGACGCTGGCTGCTGCCATGTCGTCGACATACAAGAATTCGCGCCTTGGCGTGCCGCTGCCCCAGATGGTGACGCTGGGTGCCTTGTTCATCTTGGCTTCATGGAAGCGCCGGATCAGGGCCGGTATTACATGGCTGTTTTCGGGGTGATAGTTGTCGCCCGGTCCGTACAGGTTGGTCGGCATGACACTGCGGTAATCGACGCCATACTGGCGGTTGTAGCTTTCGCACATTTTGATGCCGGCTATCTTGGCGATGGCGTAAGGCTCGTTGGTGGGCTCCAGCCGGCCCGTCAGCAAGGCGGACTCGTTCATGGGCTGGGGCACCCGTTTGGGGTAGATGCAACTTGAGCCTAGAAACAAGAGTCTTTTAACACCAGCGCCCCAGGCCTGATGGATGACATTGGCTTGCACCATCAGGTTCTGGTAGATGAATTCGGCTGGATAGGTGTTATTGGCGTGGATGCCACCGACCTTGGCAGCGGCCAGATAAACCTGATCCGGTTTTTCGGTTTCAAAAAAAGCTTGCACTGCAGCCTGATCGCATAGGTCAAGTTCGGCGTGGGTGCGGGTGATGATGGTTGCCTTCTCTTTGTCATTGCGGACCTGATCCGCAATCCATGGATCCCGGGTCAGAGCTTGCCCCGGGCTCGATCCGGGGTCCGGGATGACAGCATTCTTGCTTGATTGCAGTGCCCGGACAATGGCCGAGCCGACCATGCCCTGGTGTCCGGCGACGTAAATCCTGGGTTGAATCAACATGAAACTGCTCAGCCCTCTTCAAACAGCGGCGCGTCCGCCAGCGACAAACCAGCCTGATCTTTGGCCGATACCAGCGGAGAAAAACCTGACCAAGGCCAGGCTACCGCCAGCGTCGGGTCATCCCAGGCTATGCAGCGCTCAAACTGTGGTGCGTAGTAATCGGTCGTTTTGTAGAGAAAATCTGCCGATTCGCTCAGGGTCAGGAAGCCGTGCGCGAAACCGGGCGGCACCCACATCTGCCGATTATTCTCTTCCGTTAATTCGGCACCGACCCATTTCCCAAAAGTTGCGGAAGATTTGCGCAGATCAACTGCCACGTCGAACACCGCACCCCGCGCGACCCGCACCAGTTTCCCCTGTGACTGTTCAATCTGGTAGTGCAGTCCACGCAAGACGCCTTTGGCGGAGCGTGAATGATTGTCTTGTACGAAATTGACGCTCAGACCCGTGGCAGTCTGAAAAGCGTTCTGATTGAAACTCTCGAAGAAGAAGCCGCGTGAGTCACCAAAGACCCTGGGCTCAATGATGAGGACGTCGGCAATTTCCGTAGGGATGATCTTCATGGCAACTTCAGGAATCAGGGTTCGTGACGATTGCGTTCGCTGAGCAATCGCAACAGGTATTGACCGTAACCATTCTTGGCCAGCGGTTGGGCCAGCTTTTCCAGTTGCACGTCGCCAATGAAACCGTTGCGCCAGGCAATCTCCTCCACGCAAGCCACTTTCAGCCCCTGACGCCGCTCCAGGGTCGCAATGAACTGACTGGCTTCGAGCAGACTGTCGTGGGTGCCGGTATCGAGCCAGGCGTAACCTCGCTGCATGATTTGCACATTGAGCTTGCCTTGATCCAGATAAGCCTGATTGACGGCGGTAATTTCCAGTTCGCCACGTGCGCTGGGCTTCACTGCTTTGGCGATGTCGACAACCTGAGTATCATAAAAATACAGGCCGGTGACGGCGTAGTTGCTCTGTGGTTTGAGGGGCTTTTCTTCAATGCTGCTGGCCCGGCCCTGGGCGTCAAAGGCCACGACACCGTAACGCTCCGGGTCCTGAACGTGGTACGCAAAAACCGTCGCACCATCGACCTTCTTGTCTGCGCCGGCCAGCAAGGGCCCGAAATCGTGCCCGTAGAAAATATTGTCCCCCAGCACCAGCGCGCTTGGAGCATTGCCCAGAAATTGGTCACCAATGATGAAAGCCTGCGCCAAGCCATCCGGGCTCGGTTGAACGGCATATTGAAGGTTCAGGCCCCACTGCGAACCGTCGCCCAATAGCTGCTGAAAGCGTGGCGTGTCCTGCGGTGTGCTGATCACCAGAATGTCCCGGATGCCCGCAAGCATGAGGGTACTCAAGGGGTAATAGATCATCGGCTTGTCGTAAACCGGCAGCAGTTGCTTGCTCATCGCCAAAGTGGCCGGGTGCAATCGCGTACCGGAGCCGCCTGCCAGGATGATGCCTTTACGTTGTGTCATTTCTTGCCTTCAAGTTAAAGCGTTTCGGCCAACATGCGGTCCACACCCTCTTGCCACGATGGCAAATGCAGGTCAAAGGTCGCTTGCAGCTTGCGCGTATCCAGACGCGAATTGTGCGGGCGCTGCGCTGCCGTCGCGAAGGCGCTGGTCGGCACAGCCAGCACCTCGGTCGCCTTCAATTGAAGGTCAGGCTGCAGGCGCTTGGCCTGCGCCAGCACATGCCTGGCGTAGCCCCACCAACTGGTCTCGCCACTGGCCGCCAGGTGATAAAGCCCAGCCTCTGCGGGTCGGCGCCATACCTGACGCAGTGCATGCGCCGTCACGTCTGCCAACAGTTCAGCACCGGTAGGCGCACCGATCTGATCATCGATGACGGTCAGACGGTCACGTTCCTGCGCCAGTCGCAACATGGTTCTGGCAAAGTTGCCACCGCGTGCCGCGTAGACCCAACTGGTTCGAAAAATAAGGTGTTGCGTGCATGCCGTCTGGATCAGCTTTTCGCCTTCGAATTTGGTCTGGCCGTAGACGCTCAGCGGCGCCGGCGTGTCGGTCTCAGTCCAGGCACTGACGCCACTGCCATCAAAGACATAGTCGGTGCTGTAGTGCACGAACCACGCCCCAAGTCGCTGTGCTTCTTGCGCCAGCAAACCAGGCGTCAAGGCGTTCAGCATGCGAACCAGTTCTGGCTCGCTCTCGGCTTTGTCGACAGCGGTGTGCGCCGCGGCGTTGACAATGATGTCGGGTTTGACGTCCCGCACGGTGTCAAGCAGGCCTGCCGGGTTGCTGAAATTGCCGCAATAGTCGGTGCTGTCATGGTCCAGCGCAAGGACATCGCCCAGGGGAGCCAGGCTGCGCTGCAGTTCCCAACCAACCTGGCCACCTTTACCAAACAGAAGTATCTTCATGCCCGCCCAGCGTAGTTCGTTTGCACCCATTCGCGATAAGCGCCGCTTTGCACATGCGCCACCCAGTCCGGGTTGTCCAGATACCACTGCACCGTCTTTCGAATGCCGCTTGCAAACGTTTCAGCCGGCTTCCAACCCAGTTCGCGCTCGATCTTGCTGGCGTCAATCGCATAGCGCCTATCGTGACCCGGGCGGTCCTGCACGTAGGTGATTTGTGTCTTGTAGCTGGCTCCGTCGCTCCGTGGCCGCAATTCGTCAAGCAAGTCGCAGACGGTGTGCACTATTTCGATGTTGGGCTTCTCGTTCCAGCCACCGACGTTGTAGATTTCACCGACTTTGCCGGCCGCCAGTACCCGGCGGATGGCGCTGCAGTGATCCTTGACGTAGAGCCAGTCCCGTACCTGGAGGCCATCACCGTAGACCGGCAAAGGCTTGCCCGCCAGCGCATTGACGATCAGTAAGGGGATCAATTTTTCTGGAAAGTGCAGCGGCCCGTAGTTGTTGCTGCAATTGGTGGTCAGCACCGGCAGTCCATAAGTGTGGAGCCAGGCACGCACCAGGTGGTCACTGGCAGCTTTGCTCGCCGAGTAGGGACTGTTGGGCTCCAACTTGTTGGTCTCGGTGAAGGCGGCATCGGTGGGTGACAGGCTGCCGTACACCTCATCGGTCGAAACATGCAGGAACCGAAAAGCCGCACGGTCACTTTCGGGCAAGCCCTGCCAGTAGGAACGCACACTTTGCAGCAGGCGCATGGTACCGACGACGTTGGTCTGGATGAAGTCCTCAGGTCCATGGATGGAACGGTCCACATGACTCTCTGCCGCGAAATTGAGTACGGCGCGCGGCGCATATTGCGTCAGCAGTTGCTCCACCAGTGCCGAGTCGCCAATATCGCCTTGCACAAACACGTAACGGGAATCGGCCTGCAGGCTGGCCAGATTTTCGGGATTGCCCGCGTAAGTGAGTTTGTCCAGGTTGAGGACAGGCTCATCCGTCTGACCCAGCCAGTCGAGCACAAAATTGGCGCCAATAAAGCCTGCTCCGCCAGTAACCAGAATCATTGTTTTCCCCCGAGTGGATCGGCAACCATCATAAAAGCAAAAAGGGCGCCCAAGCGCCCCCGGATTATCGCCTCTGGCGAGCCAAGCTCAGAAGTGAATCCCCCGCATCATTTGCTGCAAGGCAATCGCCTCGTGCGACAGATGCTGCTTGACCGGCTTATCCCCCGGCTTGGCGCCTTTTGCCGCGCCAGAGTCAGGGAACATACGAAAACTCGTGTTCATGGCAATTTGCGCGACACGGGGCAACAAAGCGTGCAGCAACTGCCCGGTAATGCCGAGTCGGGTGGCAACACGCACCGGTTTGAAGATGCAGGCCTGCGCGATCATGTCGGCCGCTTCTTCCGGAGCCAGCGTTGGCACGTTGTTGTACAGGCCCGTCGGTGCAATCATGGGCGTGCGTACCAGGGGCATGTTGATCGTAGTAAACGAAATGCCCTGGTCGGCAAACTCACTGGAAGCGCAGCGTGTCCAGGCGTCCAGTGCGGCCTTGGAGGCAACATAGGCGCTAAATCGCGGGGCGTTGGTCAGGACCCCGATCGAGCTGATGTTGACGACATGGCCCTTTTTGCGCGCCACCATGCCTGGCAGAAAACCCATGGTGACACGCAAGCAGCCGAAATAGTTCAGCTGCATGGTGCGTTCATAGTCGTGGAATCGGTCATAACTCGATTCAATGGCGCGCCGAATCGAACGTCCGGCGTTGTTGATCAGAAAGTCGACGCCGCCGTGCTCTGCAAGCAGTTGCTTCACAAAACGGTCGCAGTCCGCCATGTCAGCGATGTCTGCCGGGTAGGCCACAAAACTGTAGCCTTTGTCCCGGGCCTGCTGGCAGGCCTCTTCCAGTTTGCCGGCATCACGGCCGCAGATGATGGTGGTGGCGCCGGCTTCGGCAAACTTGTGCGCTGCCGCCAGGCCAATGCCGGAGGAGCCGCCGGTAATCAGCACGACCTTGCCACCCACGGTACCGCGCAGCGAACGGTCGATGTGCAAGTCCGGATCAAGATGGCGTTCCCAGTAGTCCCAAAGTCGCCAAGCGTAGTCTTTCAGATTCGGGCAAGCGACGCCCGAACCTTTCAGCGCGGCCAGCGCATCACGACAATCGAAACGCGTCGGATAGTTGACAAAGGTCAGCATGTCTTCGGGCAAGCCGAGGTCTTTCATGATCGCGTTGCGCACGCGGCGTACCGGCGCCAGCGCCATCAGGCCTTTGCTCACACTGCGGGGAATGAATCCAAGCAGGGCGGCGTTGACGAAGAGATTCATTTTGGGCGCGTGCGCCGCCCGGCTGAAGATGTCGAGCACATCGCCCACGCGGTATCCCTCAGGATCGACCAGATGATAACACTTCTTGTCAATGTCCGCCTTGTGGCTGATGGCGTCAAGCGCGTCCACCACAAAATCGACCGGCACGATGTTGATGCGACCACCCTCCAGTCCGATCGAGGGCAGCCACGGCGGCAACAACTGGCGCATGCGTTGAATCAGCTTGAAGAAATAGTAGGGACCATCGACCTTGTCCATTTCCCCGGTGACGCTGTCGCCCACCACCATGGCCGGGCGATAGACTGACCAGGGCACCCTGCATTCGCTGCGTATGATCTTTTCGCTTTCATGCTTGGTCATGAAATAGGGATGCTCGTAGTTTTCGGCCTCGTCAAACATGTCCTCCCGGAACACGCCCTCGTACAAGCCGGCCGCGGCGATGGAACTGACATGGTGAAAATGTCCAGCGCCAATGAGTTTGGCCAGTTCCACCGTGTTGCGCGTGCCATCCACATTGACCGCGATCTGACTCGCCTCATCGGCGCCCAGGTCGTAAACCGCCGCCAGATGATAGAAGTGATCGATCTGACCTTTGAGCTTCTTCAGGTCGTCAGCACCGACCCCCAACTTCTTTGCAGTCAGGTCGCCAAACACGGGTACAGCGCGCGCGGCGCTGGTGCTCCAGTACTGACGTAGAGACGCGACCTTGTCCTGACTCTCTTTGCGGATCAGAAAGTAAACCACCGAGCCCTTGCGTTCGAGCAATTTCCTGACCAGCCGTTTTCCAATAAATCCGGTCGCACCGGTAACAAAATACTGCATCAAAACCTCCATTCAGATGGCATATTCTTGCCCAGATTCGACTTTGAGACATTCAGCACAAACCCGCGGCCCGGTAGGTGGCGCTCTCTAGCAGTTTAGGAAGCCCCACCTACACAGTGCCCCGGACTGCCTTTACAGTGAGCGTCAGTTCCCAAATTTATCAACCCTTCTGGAGTCTCCCATGGTCACAAAGCTGAAAAAATCGAATTCATCCAAGAAAAGTGCTCTGCCACTTTCAGGCTCGGTGAAGGATTCTGCACAACAAATCTGGCAGGCTGGCCTGGGCGCCTTCACAAAGGCGCAAGCTGAGGGCACCAAGGCGATTGAGGCCCTGATCAAGGAAGGTGTCAGCATGCAACGCAAGACACAATCGGTGGCCGAAGAAAAGATATCAGAAGCCAGCAGCAAGATGTCGAGCATGGCGACCGACATTTCTTCCAAGGCCTCGGGTCAATGGGACAAGCTGGAAAGCATTTTTGAAGATCGCGTTGCCAAGGCCCTGAACAAGCTGGGTGTCCCGTCGGCCAAGGATGTCAATGCGCTGATTGCCCGCATTGACGAACTGAACAAGAGCGTTCAGAAACTGTCAGCCAAAGGTGCAGCAGCCAAGCCTGCAGCCAAGAAAGCAGCCAAGCCCGCTGCGAAGCCGGCACCGAAGACGGTAGCCAAACCGGCAGCAAAGCGCAGCACAGCGGCAGTCTGATCGCGGCTTATCGCGAAATGATTCAAGGTGCAGGCAGCACCGGCGGTCTTTGCTGCATCGCAGCAAGCAGTCCACTCGTTCAGGCCTACACTTTGTTCATATGAAGCGCAAACCATCACAAACACCAAGAATCGCACTGGCATTGTCTGGTGGCGGGCCATTGGGCGCCATTTACGAAATTGGCGCACTGTGCGCATTGGAAGAGTCACTCAATGGAATTGACTTCACCAAGCTGCAGCACTACGTCGGCGTTTCGGCCGGTGGCTTCATCGCCGCTGGCTTGGCCAACCGCATCACGCCGCGGGAGCTATGTGCATCGTTCATAGAAAATGACAAGCCGCTGGCCGAGGATTTCGATCCCTCCTGGCTGATGATGCCAGCGTACGGGGAATTTGCGCGTCGTGGCATCATGCTGCCGGCCTTGCTGATGTCAGCCTTTTGGCAATTCACTGTCGGGCGCAAACCCTTTACCCAGGCGCTGCAGAAACTGGGGCCCAGCTTGCCGGCCGGCATTTTTTCCAGTGAGCAGATGCAACTTCAACTGGAGCATCTTTTTTCGCAAGAAGGCCGCAGCAACGATTTCCGCAAACTCAAAACCCAACTAACGTTGGTAGCCACGAACCTGGACAGTGGCGAGGCCGCACCTTTTGGCCGCCCCGGTTGGGACCATATCCCGATTTCCAAAGCTGTGCAGGCCAGCGCCGCCTTGCCCGGCTTGTTTCCACCGGTCGAAATTGACGACAATTACTATGTGGACGGCGCCCTGAAAAAGACCATGCATGCATCGGTGGCGCTGGAGCAGGGGATTGACCTGATGCTGTGCCTGAACCCACTGGTGCCGTTTGACGCGACAGCGCCCCAGGTTGCCAAAGTCATGCGGCGCGGCCTGTCAGCCGAAAAGCACCACATACCGCGCATTGTGGACGGTGGTCTACCGGCCGTGCTGAGCCAGACTTTCCGCTCGCTGATTCACTCACGCATGGTGCTGGGCATGAGGCAGTACGAACACGCCTATCCCGACACCGACATCATCCTGATTGAACCCGATCATCGGGACCCAGAACTGTATCTGGCCAACACCTTCAGCTACTCGCAGCGGCGCCGCCTGGCGGAGCATGCCTACCAGCAAACCCGCCAGCTGCTGCGCTCGCGCAAGACTGGCCTGTCGGCCAAGTTGTGGCGCCACGGCATCAGTCTGCGCCATGAAGCGCTGGACGATCCGAAGCGACATTTGAGCGCTCCTGTTCCAGCCTCCACTCAAGTTGGGCGGGCCATCAGCAAACTCCAGGAAATCATGGACGACCTGGGCCACGCCGTGCTGCCTGTGACGCACGGGAGAGCACCCCTATGGTGAAGAAGGCACCCCGGCGCACCGCCGAGCGCATTCTGGAAGTAACACTCGAACTTTTCAATCGCTTTGGTGAGCCCAACGTTTCCACCACCTTGATCTCGGCCGAGTTGGGCATCAGCCCGGGCAACCTCTATTACCACTATCCGGCCAAAGAAGAACTGATCAACTCCCTGTTCGACCGCTACGAACATGGCCTCAATGAGTTACTCAACGCCAGCGACGGCGTGCGCGACGTGGAAGATGCATGGTTCTTCATGCACACGCTGTTTGAGTTGATCTGGCAATACCGCTTCCTGTACCGGGATTTGAACGACCTGTTGAGCAAGAACCGGCGCCTGGAAACACACTTCCAAGCGGTTCTGAAAAACAAGACCCGCGCTGTGAAAACCATGCTTGACAGCATGAGTCGCTCGGGTGCCATCGCCATCGACTCACGAGAAGTAGAGGCCACCGCCACCAGCATGGTGGTGGTTTTGACGTACTGGCTGAGTTTTGAATATGTGCGCGATCCGCGCCGTGCACTCGAAACCGAAAACGCGCAATCGGCCCTGCTGCGAGGCGCGCAACACGTGCTGAATCTGCTGGTACCCTATCTGGAACAAAGCCAGCGCAGCCATTTGCTCAAACTGGCAGGCGCCTACGATAATGACAACAATTAGCAAAATAGGCACCGGAGACAAGCATGGCCAGTTGGACTGCCTTTCCCTATGCAGGCGAGTACGTCTTTGACGCTGCAAGCGTAAAAAAATACTGGGCCCGCTTGCACGCGGGTGATGCCGAACCGCTACCCACCGATGCCAGGGTGCTGCAAGCATGGGCTCTGTTTCACAACGGCGAATTCAAGAAAGCCGTGGACCTCGGGCTCAAGATTGGTGGCGCGGGCCTCGCCGTAGCCAACAAGTCGGCGTGCATCTACGCAACCTATCTGGAAAAGCAGGAAAAGACCCGGCTTGAGCTCTACCAGGAGGTGGCACAACGTGCGGCAGCACAGGTGCAAAAGGATCCGCAGAACGTGAGTGCTTTGTACTGGCACGCCTACGCACTGGGTCGCTACAGTCAGGGAATCAGCGTAGCCAAAGCCCTGGCCCAGGGGCTTGGCAGCAAGGTCAAGGGTTCTCTGGAAAACGTCATCCGCTTGCAACCAAATCACGCTGATGCCCATATTGCCTTGGGCGCCTTTCATGCAGACGTCATTGACAAGGTTGGCTCCCTCATTGGGGGTATGACCTATGGTGCAAAAAAAGACACTGGACTGGCCTTGCTGCAACAGGCACTCAAACTCAACTTTGAATCAGCCATTGGCATGGTCGAATACGCCCATGCCATGTTGATGCTGGAAGGCGACAGAATGATGAAAGAAGCAACCCGTCTGTACCAGCAAGCCGCCACCGCCAAAGCGCTTGACGCGATGGAGCGACTTGATATCGAAATGGCCAAAGGAGAACTGGAGGGTTGAGTCTCACTCGCTCCAGGGCAACATCAAGGTCACCATCGCAAGTTTGGCAAATTCCGGCTCAAACTGGTCGATGATTTTTTGCGGGTCAGGGCACAGCGTCGAATCGCTGATCACGCCAAATTGGACACCACCGCCATAGCTCAGTATCGAGACGCCCAGACCGACAGTACCCGACTGAGGTACCCAGAACAGGCTCTGCTCAAGCGTCGAGCCGCAGAATTTGAGTTTCTCGCGTGGCCCCGGAACGTTGGTCATAACGGCAGTGGTCTTCTTTGAAAACAGGCTCAGCATGGCGTCCTGCGCCGGCTTGATCAGCAGGCCCGCCACCGACAGCAGGCCAAAGGCCATCAGTGGCTGCATGCTGCCTTTGAGCTGACTCATGCGGCGGCGCACTTCGTAGACGCGCTCCACCGGATTCTCGATACCAATGGGCAAAACAACCGGCGCCAGTCCAAACCGGTTGCCCAATTTGTAGGCTTCCTCCAGAGGACGCAGATTCACCGGCACCATGGCCCGGATTTCCTTGCCAGCAACCTCGTCGCCAAAAGACTTCAGGTACTCGGCAATGGCACCGGCGACACAACTGAGCAAGATGTCGTTGATGGAACAGTTCAGTGCCCGCCCCACGGCTTTGACTTCCTCCAGCGGGATCGGCTCGCACCAGGCAACCCGCTTGCTCTGCCCCGGAATGCCCTTGAGGCGGGTCGGCGAGTCATCGGGCATCAATGCCAGCGCGGCACCATCGCGCAGCACCTGATAGACCATCTTGGCCAACTCGACCGAACCAGCCACACCCTTCTCCATACCTCTTTGCGGGCCCATCATCATTCCCACGGCATTTGCCGCGCCCTCACCTGCGGCGCCTAGCGCTTTCACTGTCACATCGGTGAAGGGCTTGATCAGCGTGTCCATCAACCAGTCTTCAGCCCCCTCCAGACCGGTCGCATGGGCCGTCTTGGGCTTGCGCTGGGGTGGCATGGCCCCACCGTCCACCAGCGACTGCGTGACAGAAATCAGCGCAATGCCATCGGCAATGCAATGGTGAATGCGCACCAACAAGGCAGAACCGCCCTGGTAATGCTCAACCAGGTGAAACTGCCACAAGGGATGATTCATGTCCAGCGGCTGCACTGCGAGTTCAGCCAGCCGCTCCTGCAAGGCCTGCTGCTCACGCCCCTTGGACTTGGCTCCCAGTTTCTCCAGAAGCACATGCCGTTTGATATCAAACTCCTGGTCCTGGACCCAGGTGGCGCCCGCCGCGTCCTGCTGCACACGCTGGCCGAAGCGCGGGTACTTGAGCAGGCGCTCCTCAATGCGCTCGCAGACTGCCTTGTAGCTGACGCCGGGCTGCAGGATCCAGACACCAACAATCATCATCAAATTGCTCGCCGAATCCATGCGCAACCAGGCGGTGTCGACCTTGCTCATGCGCTCACCGGTTAATCCCAAAGTACCACCCACCGCATCAGAAACATTTTTCCGGACCACGCGCGCTGCCCGGCGTACGGTTTTTTGTGCCATTTTTGCTGCGGGAAGCACGGCGTCAGCCACCGGCTGTGTGACGCTCCTGGCTTTGATTCGAGTAACCATCAAGAACTCCAGATTCGAGAAAAAACTGACAAAGGACCGACTCTTCGGGAATGCCCCCTATTTTGTGGCCAAAACCGAAAGTAAGATACTGCGCAAATACCCCAAGTGTGCTGGGTATTTGACTGATCCGGAGAAACCATGTCTGACCTGCAAACAAAATTCGAAGCCGCCGTTGCCAATTCAAAAAAGCTGACCGAGCGTCCTGACAACGCCACGCTGCTCAAGATTTATGCCTTGTACAAGCAGGCCAGCGCTGGCGACAACACAGAAAAAAAGCCAGGCTTTGGCGACATGGTGGGACGTGCCAAATGGGATGCATGGAACGGCTTTAAGGGAACCAGCAATCAGGACGCGATGCAGCAGTACATCGACCTGATTGAATCGCTGAGCTGACAGCCCCTTGCGGGCGTCGCTACTTCTTCTTACCCCGAGCCGGCCCTGCGGCAGAAGGGACTGGCAGCATGTCGTCGAGCATTTTCACGATTTCGCTCTCGATCCTGCCTTTGAAGGCTCCAACCAGAAAGCCGAGGCTGGCTTTAAGCTCGAATAGGTCCTTGGTCACTGCCAGAGTGCCCTGAACACCCGTCCGTGTAAAACAGACTTCGTCGGCACTCTTGCCCTCTTCGTAGGTGCAACTCATGCCAAAATCTTTTTCGACCTGTTCGGCCCATTGGAAGGCGAGTTTTCGCGCCGCCGGCAGACCCAGTGTGTGATAGCGCAAGATGTGAAGATCGGCCACTTGACTACTCCTATGCTCTACAAATTTAAATCCAAAGCCACGGGCGACCTCATCATGCTGCAGCCCAACGGACTGCGCATGCTGGAGATCATCGGCAAAATCAAGCACGCCACCGGCGACGATGACGCCGACAAGGGCATCATCCTGCCAGAACAAATGCCGGCAGCGCTGGCGGCGCTGGTAGCCGCGGTGGACCAGGAAGCGGCAGACAGGAAGGCGGCCCTGGCGCAGGCTTTGGAGCGCAATGAAGACCCGCCCCGCTTTGAGGCCATCTCGCTGCGCCAGCGTGCCCTGCCATTTATGGAAATGCTGCAGCGCTGCGAAAAAGCTGGCCACGCCATCGTCTGGGGTGTTTGAACAAGTCGCCGAACCTAATCAACCCTGGCCCCGGAAGCCTTGACCACCGGCGCCCATTTCTTGATTTCAGCGTCTATCAGGGCGGCAAATTCCTGCGGTGTGTTGCCACTGGGAATGGCCCCCTGAGCCAGCAACTTTTCCTTGATGTTGGGCAGACTGAGCGCCTTGGCCGTTTCCTGCTGAATTCTCAACACAATGTCTGACGGCGTGCCGGCCGGCGCCAACAAACCAAACCAGCTGGTGGCCTCAAAACCCTTCAGTTTGCCGGCCTCCTCGATGGTCGGCACGTCCGGCAAGGCAGCGGAGCGCTGCGAACTGGTGACTGCAAACGCCTTCAGCTTGCCAGCCTTGATCAGCGCCATGGCAGATGGCAGGTTATCGAACATCACATCGACAGTACCCGACACCAAGCCCATCAGGGCCGGGCCGGAACCGGTATAGGGAATGTGGGTCATGAAGATGCCGGTCTTCGATTTGAACAATTCACCGGCGAGGTGAATCGACGTGCCATTGCCGCTGGACGCCATATTCAACTGTCCGGGATGGGTCTTGGCGTACTGAATAAAGTCCATCACATTGTTGATGCCCATGGCTTTGGCTTTTTCGGTGTTCATCACCATCACATTGGGCACGCCGGCCACCAGTGTGATGGGCGCGAAGTCCTTCTGCGGATCGTAGGGAAGGCGGGCGTAAAGCGACTTGTTGATCCCATGGGTGCCAACAGTGCCCATCAGCAGGGTGTAGCCGTCAGGGGTCGCCTTGGCCACCAGATCCGCCCCAAGGTTACCGCCAGCGCCGCCGCGATTGTCAACGATGAAGGTTTGCCCGAAGACCTTCGACAACTCCGGAGCCACTGCGCGGGCCAGAATGTCGGTGGTTCCGCCGGGCGCGAAGGGAACCACGATTCTGACTGGCTTGCTTGGCCAGGCGGTTTGCGCTGTCACTTGACCGGTGATACAGACCAAGGCCAAGCCGGCCACTGCAGCAAGCCAACGGCGGGAAAAATTAGCAACACCTGACCTCATTGAAATCTCCTTGCGTTTTGATCCGGACCGGACCTGATTCAATCCACCCGTATTAAACAACGGCTTTACCTGTCAAGACTGTGGCGCGCAAAGCTTGCAGGTTCAAAACCCGCAAACCTCCGTACTCGACTCGAATCGACCCCTGCGCAGCCAAAGTTGTCAGCGCTTCGTTGACACGCTGGCGCGAGAGACCCACCAGATAGGCCAGCTCTTGCTGGGTAATGCGCAAGACCTCGCCCACACCTGGGTAGAGGACCGGATTGAAGAGGGCGGCCAGACTGCGCGCGACCCGAATGTCGGGGTTGTTCATCCGGTCGATCTCACGGGCGGCAATGAATTGGCCGAGCCGCTCATTGAGCTGGTTCATGATGAACCGGTTGAAACCGATGGAGTGGTCCAACAACCAATGAAATGTGTCCACATGCAAGCCGGCCACCCGACTCCTTCGAAGTGCCTGAATGTTGTACCGGTAGCTTTCACGCTTCAGTGCGGTACCCTCGCCAAACCAGCCCCCAGGCGGCATGCCAATGAACGTCATGGTCTTGCCTTCGGCGTTGTCACTGCTCATCTTCAGCAAGCCGTCAACCACACCAAACCAATACGTCACAGGACGACCGGTTCGACACACGTAATCACCCGCGCTGGCATCAGTGATCTTGAGGTCGTCCACGGCACGCTCGCGCTCGGCGGATGTCAGCAGATGAATCCAGGGAATGGCATCTAGTTCCAAAGCCGTCAGGGGACGTCTGCGCTGATGCAGGGACTTGTCGTAGTTCATTGCTGCCTGGTTCTCCTTCGGTCGGTGGCCCAAAGTGCAGGGAAAACACCT
>CAITQH010000142.1 GCA_903894475.1 uncultured beta proteobacterium | reverse complement strand
CAGCGTGCGAATCGAGGCACTCCTGAGCGCCGTGATCCGTAAGCGAGCGGCAAACCCATCTTGCCCAGCGGCAGCCGGTCAGGTATTGGTAGGAGCGACCCAGCGGTAGGCCAGCAATTCCTGGATGCGTGAATTGGGCCAGGTCGGCAACTTCGTCAGCACGTCCTTGAGGTAGGCCCAGGCGTCATGCCCATTGAGCTTGGCCGACTCGATCAAACTCATCAGGACCGCGGCACGCTCACCGGCCTGCTCGGAGCCGATGAATAACCAATTTTTGCGGCCAAGCGCTATCGGGCGAATCACGTTCTCCACCGCATTGTTGTCAACCGGTACGCGTGCGTCATCAACATGCACCAGCAAGGCATCCCAACGCTTGAGCGTGTAGTCCATCGCCCTGGCCGTGACATCAGCCTTGACCAATTGGGTGCGCTCGGCCATCAACCAAGCCTTGAACTCCAGCAGCAATGGCCTGCTGCGTGCCTGCCTGATCGCCAGACGTTCCTCGTCACTCAAATCCTTGACCTCACGCTCAATGTCGTAGAGCAACCCGATACGATCCAGAGCCTGTTTGGCAAGCTCACTGTGATTGAGTTTGTGCGCCTCGAAGAACTTGCGCCGGGCGTGCGCCCAACAAGCGGCCTCTTGCACCTTGCCTTTGGCAAACAAGGCTTTGTAGCCCGAAAAATCATCGACCACCAAAGTACCACCGAAGTCTTGCAACATGCGCCTGGCGTTCTCGCCAGAGCGAGTCTTTGCAAAATCAAACACAACAGCCTTCTCGGTCGTGCACAAGTCGCTGCTGCGCCAGGCCCACACATACGCCTGATGGGTTTTACCCAAGCCCGGTTGGAGCAACTTCACCGGCGTCTCGTCCCCGTGCAGCACCCCTTGGGCCAACAGATGTTCGGTCATCGCTTGCACCAGAGGAAGAAGCCGAACACCGCACTGGCCGACCCAGCCCGCCATGCTGGAGCGGGCAATGAAAGCGCCCGAGCGACGGTAGATTTCTTCTTGCCGGAACAGCGGCAGGTGGTCATCGAACTTGGCAATGATGACTTGTGCCAACAGGCCGGCGGCCGGGATGCCTTTGTCGATGACTTGTGCTGGCATGGCTGCTGCCAGCACGGTTTGACAGCAAGGGCAGGTGTACTTGCCGCGAATATGGCGATGTACAAAGAATTGGGCTGGCACGCAGTCAAGCTGCTCACTGATTTCTTCGCCAATGCGCTTTAAGGCATGGCCCTGAGGGCACACGGCGGGTTCAATCTCGTAGTGGTGCTCAATGCGCTGTAGCCCTGAGGGCAGGGCTTGGCGCTTGGCCTGGCGCTTGGTTTTTGCAGGCTTCTTGGCTTCGTCGGCGCCATGGTCTTCTGCTTTGGATTCTTCGAGCAAGGCGGCTTCGAGTTTGGCATCAAAGAGTTGGGCCTGCGTGCTGTCGATGCTCTCGCTCGAAGAGCCAAAGCGCCATTGCTTTAGGCGCATGAGTTCGAAGTTCAGGGCTTGGTTTTTGGTCTGCTCAAACTTGAGTCTGACTTCGCTGTTTTGCAGCGAAGTGCGCAGCCGAGAGACGAGCTCGATGGCGTACTGCTTGGCTTGCTCACCGCTGAGGGTGTCAAGGTGTTGCAGTTCATCTTGTTCGAGCATGGGGCCAATTGTGCCTCGCGCGCACGCGCGAGGAAATTGGGACTTTCTCCAATGGACAAACGCCAAATAACAGGAGTGAAATAGGAGGCAACCAAGGGCGAATTGGCACTCAAATAGACAAGCCAAATTCCCAAGCTCGAATCCGCCTCGGAATTTGGCTGCGCGATGGGGCGACTCAGACCGCCGTGATGTTTTTGCGTGCCTCAAGGTGTTGCCATGGAGCACCTGCTACAAGCCACTCCCACTGGGCTTGGGTGATGGCGATGGATTGGGCGTGCGCGGCCTGAAGAGGCCAGATAAAGCGCCCGCTTTGCAAGCGCCTGGTGCATAGCCACAATCCCGCGCCGTCATAGACCAGCACTTTGAGGCGTGTGGCGCCACGGTTGGCAAAGACGTAGGCGCAGTGAATACGCGCGCCGCCCTCGATCTGTTGGACTACGCGTGCAAGCAAGCTGTCCATACCTGCGCGCAGGTCGCTGGCGCCCAGGGCCAGCCAAATGGCGTCGACGCGGATCATCGGCTGAACTCGCGCAGCAGCGCAGCGAGTTCGACCGTGTGGGTGAGCGGCCAGTGCAGATCGAGCCGGGTAGCGCCGACGCTCAGTTCGATGCGCACCAATAATTGCGCAGCCCTATCGGGCGCAACGCGCGCAGGTATGAAACCACCACGGGTGGGCGCCGTTGATGCCGACCCATCCACGCCGTCGAGTCGCCTCTGCCAGCGTGCGGCATGCGCGCACCAACTCCCCAGTGTGCCCAAATCCACTTCGTTGACCTGCGCCCAGACCTTGGCCTTCAGCCCCGAAGCCCGGTACGCCCCAACCTGTTTCAGACATCGTTAGATTCGTTCTCGGTCCATTCTTAAATCCCTTGACCATCTGGTTGCAATGACGCAAGGCTCGCAGCTTTGCCAGTCGATTGATAGATGGGTTCGCGGAACGCTTACGTCCCATCTGGCGGTCTGCTGCTGGTTGGTGGTGCCGATGTGCAAAAGGACCGCATCGAAGCATCGGTCTGGGCCTTTGGGGTCGGCAAGGAATCCTGGCTGATCGAACACCGGGTGATGATGGGCGACACCCGTGAGCAGTCCCCTGCGCTGCTGGTCTACAGCCAGCCCGTCACCATCGAGCATCGGATCGAGGACATGGCCGTGGTGAGCGAAGCGCAGATCAGTGGGGAGTTGACCTTCACGCGAGCACTGACACACAACTACCCCGTCACCAGCCCACCGACAAGCTATGTCTCAAGCGCCCTGATCTCGGCTGATCTGAGAGCCCGGGTCAGCGTGGTGTTTGATCAGCAGACCTGGAATGGCACGACCTGGCTCGACGCCGTCAGTGGCACGGCCGCCACTGGCACGTACAACGACGTGCTCTCGCCAATCATCGTGACCAACAAGGGCGCCATCACCGAGCGCTGGGCTTTGCAGTTCACCAGCACCACCACCTTTAACCTGATCGGTGAACACGTTGGCGTGATTGCCATGGGCTCCATCAATTCCGATCTGGCGCCCATTAACCCCGCCACCGGTGCTGCCTACTTCACCCTGCACGCCGTTGGCTGGGGCATTGGCTGGGCCGCGGGAAACATTCTGCGCATCAACACCGTCGGCGCCATGTTCCCGGTCTGGGTGGTGCGCACCATTCAACAGGGTCCCAACAGCGGTACCGAACACTCATTCACCTTGCTCAGTCGAGGCGACGTAGATCGGCCATGAAATCAGAAATCAGCATCAATTCTTGAAGGACCATTCCCATGACACTTCCCGTTAAATACTTTCACAGCAATATGCAAGGCGCACCCCAGCTCTCCAACGCCTGGGGCTGCATGACCGCGCTGCTCGACGCCTGCCTGGTGACAGGCTTCAACACCAAGGCGATCAATAGCATTACCAGAGTCGCTAGCGTGGCAACCGCCACGATTTCTGCTGGCCACCTGTATGAAGTCGGCCAGGTTCTATCCGTCAGCGGTGCCGATCAGGCCGCCTACAACGGTGAGGTGTGTGTTGTGTCTGCCACCACCACGACCTTCAGCTACGCAGTTACCGGCACGCCGGTCACTCCGGCCACCGGCTCCACCCTCTCCGTCAAGGCAGCGCCGCTGGGCTGGGAGATTGCGTTCACGGGAACGAGCAAACGCGCCTATCGCAGCCTCAATATCCTGAGCAATCGGCCCTACCTGCGCGTGGACGATGGTCTTGATGCCGCCTGGACCACGACATATTCCAAGTACGCCAAGGTGACGATGGCTCAGGGAATGACAGACATTGACACCTTTGTCGGTGCGCGCGCGCCCTTCGATGCCAGCGTCCCAAGCAGGAATGAAGTTGGAACCGGCAGTGGCTCCAGCGCCTATGGCGGTTGGCACAAGTGGTACTACGCCAAGGCTGACGGAGGGCCGGCCAATGGTCAAATGGATTACAGCGACCCCGGAGCTTTCAACCGCTCGTGGGTCATTATTGGAGACGACCGGGGTTTCTATCTGATCAACCAGTGGGGTAGCAACACTGGAACTCTGGGAGCTCACTGTTTCACGGACTTTGAGAGCTACCGCACTGCCGATGGTTTCAATACGCTGTTGGCTGCAACGGATGCCTGGATTGGCGCCACCACGACGCTTTCAGGGCAAGGGCCTGATTCCAATCAGAACTTTGCAAGGACCTGTGACTACATCGGCAAAGTCCTGATGCGCGACTTCACCCAAGTTGGCGCCAATGTGCGAGCGGGCTTTTGTACGCTCAACACCAACAACAACGCCGCATGTGTCTCAGGATCCGCCACAGGTATTCTCTGGCCCAATGGACCTGACTACAGCTTGATTCTGCATCCGGTCTTTCTTAAACAAGAGAACAACCACTTGCGCGGCAAGATGCCGGGGCTGATGTGGATACACAACAATTCGCCGAGCTTCAATCACCTCGATGTCATAAGCGATGT